>JADGOU010000035.1 GCA_017882835.1 Frankiaceae bacterium
GTCAGGAACAGCCGCTGCCAGAAGCTGTCCGGGATCCAGGCACCGGCAGCACCGGCGATCAATAGACCGAGGACGAGGTCGCGCAGGATCGCGGCCCACCCCATCACGAAGTTGTGGCTCACCGCGGTGAACCCGGCCGGGCTGGCCAGCCGCCGCCCGAAGCTGCCCTCGGTGCCGACGCTCATGTCCATGCCGGCGTGCCCCTCCATCGACCCGGCCAGTCCCTTGGCAGCCTGGTCGCGGGCCGCCGCGAGCAGCCGCCGGGACAGGAACAACCGGAACAGCAGCACTAGCAACAGGATCATCACCGGACCGCCGACGAACTCGGCCAGGGTGAACTGCCAGCCGATCAGCAGGGCAAGGATCAACCCGAGTTCGATCACCAGGTTGGTGGAGGCGAACTGGAAGGCCATCGCCGCGGTGAAGTCCGCGCCCTTGCGAAACAGCGACCGGGCCAACGCCACCGCCGCGTAGGAGCACGAGCTCGACGCCGCCCCCAGCACCGACGCGGTGGCCAGGCTGCGCGGCCGGTCGTCGGGTAGCAGCCGCGCGATGGTGGCCTTGCGGACCAGCGACTCGATCACCGCGGACAGGGTGAACCCGAGGATCAGCGACCACGTGACCTGCCAGGTCATCGACCCGGCGACCGCTAGGGCGTGCCCGAGGGCGCGCCAGAGCGCCATCACCCACCTGTGCGGAGTCGGCCGTCGTCGTGGCCGCGGGCATGGCCTGGGCCGCAGCCGGTCGGCCGGCGGCTCATCGCCGCGAGGGCGACGCGCCGACTGCCCCGGCGGCGGTGTCGGCCAGCGGCCGGAACCGGCGCAGCCGCAAGCTGTTGCTCACCACGAATACACTGGAGAGAGCCATTGCGGCCCCGGCGAACAGCGGGGAGAGCAGCCCGAGGGCGGCGACGGGAAGCAGGACGACGTTGTAGGCGAATGCCCAGAACAGGTTGCCCTTGATCGTGGCCAGGGTCCGCCGCGACAACCGGATCGCATCCGCGGCCACCAGCAGGTCCCCGCGGACCAGCGTGAGGTCGCTGGCCTCGATCGCGGCGTCGGTGCCGGTGCCCATCGCCAGCCCGAGATCGGCCTGGGCCAGGGCGGCGGCGTCGTTGACCCCGTCCCCGACCATCGCCACCACCTTGCCCTGGGCCTGCAGCCGGCGGATGACGTCCACCTTCTCGGTGGGCAGGACGTCGGCGATCACGTCATTGGCGGCGATGCCGACGGTGGTGGCGACCGCCTGGGCGGCGCGGGTGTTGTCCCCGGTTAGCAGCACCGGGGACAGCCCGAGCGCGCGCAGGCTACTGATGGCTGCGGCGCTGGACGGCTTGGCGACGTCGCTGACCGCCACCAATCCGCGGGCCCGGCCGTCCCAGCCGACGGCGACGACCGTCTGCCCGTCGGCCTCCGCGGCCGCCAGCCGCTGGACGAGCCCGGCCGGCACCGGCATGGCCTCCGCCGTGAGCATCGCCGGGCGCCCGGCGAGGACCGCATGGGCGTCGACGACGCCGCGGACCCCGCGGCCGGGGGTGTTGGCGAAGTCGCTCACCGCGGGCAACGGACCGGCCTGCTCCCGGGCCGCCGCGGCGATCGCCTGCGCAATCGGGTGCTCACTGGCGGCCTCCAACGCCCCGGCCAGTCGGAGCACCTCGGCCGGGTCCTCGCCGGCGGCGGCCACGGTGCCCCGATAGGTCATCTTCCCGATGGTCACCGTGCCGGTCTTGTCCAGCACGATCGTGTCCACCCGACGGGTGGACTCCAGCACCTCGGGGCCGCGGATGAGCATGCCGAGCTGGGCGCCGCGGCCGGTGCCCACCAGCAGCGCCGTCGGGGTGGCCAGGCCGAGCGCGCACGGGCAGGCGATGATCAGTACGGCGACGGCCGCGGTGAACGCGTGCGCCGGCGACAATCCGACCGCGAGCGTCACCACCAGGGTCGCCAGGGCCAGCAGGATGACGACCGGGACGAACACCGCGCTGACCCGGTCGGCGAGGCGCTGCACCGGGGCCTTGCCGGACTGCGCTGCGGTGACCAGCCGGGCGATCTGCGCGAGCTGGGTGTCGGCCCCGACCCGGGTGGCGCGCACGACCAGCCGGCCGCCCACGTTCACCGTCGCGCCGGCAACGGCATCCCCGCCGGTCACGTCGACAGGGGCGCTCTCGCCGGTCAGGGGGCTCGCGTCCACCGCGCTGGCACCCTGGAGGACGACGCCGTCGGCGGCGACCTTCTCCCCCGGCCGGACGACGAACCGGTCACCGACGCGGAGCCGGCCGACCGGCACCCGCTGCTCGGTGTCCCCGCGCAGGACGCAGACGTCCTTGGCGCCCAGCTGAAGCAGGGCGCGCAGCGCCGCCCCGGAACGGCGCTTGGCCCGGGCCTCGAAGAACCGGCCGGCGAGCAGGAAGACGGTGACGGCGCTGGCGACCTCGAGGTAGATCTCGCCGGTGCCGCTGCCCCGGCTGGCGGCGACGGCGAACCGCATCCGCATGCCCGGCATGCCGGCGTCGCCAAGGAACAGCGCGTACAGCGACCACAGGTAGGCCGCCAGCGTGCCCATCGAGACCAGCGTGTCCATGGTCGCGGCCCGGTGCCGCAGGTTGGCCAGCGCGGCCCGGTGGAACGGCCAGCCGCCCCAGATGACGACCGGGGAGGCCAGCGTCAGCGACAGCCACTGCCAGTTGTCGAACTGCAACGGCGCGATCATCGCCAGGGCCAGCACCGGCAGCGTCAGGACTGTGGACACCGTGAGGCGCTGCCGCAGCGAGGCCACCGCCGCGTCGTGCTCGGCCGCCGCTGGGTCGACCCCGTCCGCCCCGGCACCATCGGGCTCAGGCGGCTCGGGCCGGCGGACACCGTATCCGGTGGCCTCGATGGTGGCGACGATGTCCTCGGGTCCGAGCTTGGCCGGGTCGTAGCGCACCGCTGCGGTCTCGGTCGCGAAGTTCACCGTGGCCGAGACCCCGTCGAGGCGGTTGAGCCGCTTGGCGATGCGGGCCGAGCAGGAGGAGCACGTCATGCCGGTGACAGCCAGATCGACCGCGGCCGGCCGCGGCCCGCGCGGCTGCCCGGGCACCGCGGTGCCGGTGCCGCGCTCGGTGGTGACGCTCACGACCTGCTCAGGCCCCGACGACGGCGTAGCCGGCCTCGTCCACGGCGGCCCGGACGGCGGCGTCGGTGAACCCGTCCCCGTCGACGGTGAGCGTGCCGGGCAGCGCCACCTCAACGGCGCGCACGCCGGGGACCTTGGCGACCTCCTCATTGACCGCCGCGACGCAGTGCCCGCACGTCATCCCGGTGACCTCATAGACCTTTTCGGCCATGACCTGCTCCTGACGCTCGCGAGGATTACCCTCTGGGGGTATCTGTCCCTAGCCTAGCAGTGGTACCCGCCCCGGTATAGACGTCCGGCCCAGCGACGAAGGAGCACCCGATGGCGAAGCCCGCCCCGGCCACCCCCGACCGGCGGGCCGGTCGGACCACCGCTGCCTCACCGGTGGCCGGGGAGGTGGCCGGCGCCGCGAGCGGGACCGGAGTCGTCCGCGGCTACACCGCGACCAAGCCGCAGCTGCAGGGCCGGCTCGCCCGGATCGAGGGGCAGGTCCGGGGCGTCGCCAAGATGGTCGAGGACGACCGGTACTGCATCGACGTGCTGACTCAGATCAACGCCGTCCAGGCCGCCCTGGACAAGGTCGCCCTCGGCCTGCTCGATGGCCACGCCCGGCATTGCCTCGTCGGCCACGGCGGCGGCCCCATCGACCCCGAGGACCAGGTCGCCGAGCTGATGGGCGCGGTCGGGCGGCTGCTCAGCCGCTGAGGCGGTGCGCGGCGGGACCGAGCCGCGCTCGCGCCGCGGCCGCCCGCCGGGCGAACGGGGGGATCGGAGAGCGGCGACGTCCACGCGGGCGGGTTGGGTCACGTCGGCAAGTGCTGGCGGACCTGGGTGAGCAGGTCGGGGGCGGAGAGGAACATCGAGGGGTACTCGCCGTACCAGCGCTGTGCGCCGGTGGCGTCGATGAGCACGAAGCTGTGCCCGGGCAGTCCGGGGTGCATCCCCTTGCCGAGGACGCCGTAGGCCTCGGACACGGTGCCGTCGTCGAGCAGGAACGGGGTCGCCACGCCGTAGGTGGCCATGTCCCGGCTGATCTGGTCGCGGGTGTTCATGACGATCGGCAGCACGGTGACGTCCGCCTGGGTGAACGCGGCCGGGTCCTTCTCGATCGTGGCCATCTGCTGCAGACAGGATCCGCAGCCGGCACCTTCGGAGAAGTAGAGCACCACGTTGTGGCCCCGGAAGTCCGCCAGGTGCACCGGCCGGCCGGCCGTGTCGGTGAGGGTGAAGTCGGGGGCCGGGCGCGCCGCGGCCGACGACGAGGGCCGCGAGCTCGCCATCATCGCGGCCAGCACCGCGGCGACGGCGACGAGCCCGACGGCCCAGAGCAGGAGGTGGCGCCGGCGGCCGCGCCGGGCCTGGCCCCGGCGGGTGGCGGCGAGCAGCTCGCGCCGGTGCGCGTCATCGCGGCGGGTGGCGGTCTTGCTGGTCATCATCGAGTCCTTCATGCCCGGGTGGCGTGGTGGCCGGCCGCGCCCTCGACGCCCGCGGCAGTGTCCGCGTCGGTGAGGGCCTCGGTGGCGGAGGTTGGGTTGGGGCGGTGCCGGTCGCGCAGGGTCGCGACGACGAACACAGCGGCGATGGCCAGGACGGCCAGCCCGAGAACGGGTTCGGGGACCGGCGCGGTCCATGCCTCGACCCGGGCGAAGACCCGGGCCAGGGAGCGGCCGAGGGCGACCTGGAAGCCGGGGCCGCCGGTCATCGTGCCGGTGTTCGCCAGGTAGAGGACGAAGCCACCCATCACCGCGAACGCCACCGCGACGGCGACGTTGACGGTGTTGGTGACCAGCGTGCGGCCGGCGAGGTGCAGACGAACCGGCCTGGCCCGTATCCAGCGGCGCTCACCGAGCCGGAACCGGTCCCACCCGAGCGCCAGGACGAACAGCGGGAACGTCATGCCCAGGACGTAGCCCAGCCCGAGCACGACACCGCCAACCGGAGACCCGGACAGCGCCGAGAGCGTCATCACGCCGGCGAGCACCGGAGCGCAGCAGGACGAGGCGATCCCGGAGAACACGCCCAGGGCGAAGAAGCTCGCCGAGTCCCCGCGGGCGGTGTCCGGGGCGCGCAGGACGCTGGGCAGGCTCCACATCCGTCCGGATAGCGACCAGGCGGCGAGCGCGAGCATGAGGGTACCGCCGGCGTAGTACAGCGGCGCGTGGTAGTGACTGATCGTCGCGGCGACCAAGCTCATGCCCACGGTGATCGGGACCAGGACGAGCGCGAGTCCGGCGGCGAACACGAAGGTCAGCGGCAGCAGCCGCCAGCGGCGGTTCTTCACCGCCACCGCCAGGTAGCTCGGGGCCAGGAAGACGATGCAGCACGGCGCGAACAGCGCCACGCCGCCGGCGAAGAAGGCGGCCAGCAGGCTGCCGGTGCTCAGCAGGGTGAGGCCCATCACGCCCCCACCGTCGCGACGCGGGTCGCGAGCAACCGGGCGAGCTTCCTGCGGGGCAACCGCCCCGAGCTGAACAACACCCCGTCGAGGAGCACCAGCGGATACATCGACGCCCGGTGGTCGCGCATTAGCCGCTCCCCCCGCGGCTCGGCCCAGTCGAGAAGTTCGACGCGCAGCGGGAAGTCGCGGGCGAGCTCGGCGAGGGTCCGCTGTGCGTCGGCACAGAAGTGGCAGGCCGGCCCGTGCACGATGGTGACCACCGTGGCACCCTCGGTCGGTGCCGGTGCCGGCGTGCCCATCTCGGTCCCTTCGCCTCGCCCCGCTGTGCAGGTCTGCCGTCCTCACTGTCGGGACGGAACCTGAGGGTTGGCGAAGGGTTTCGATGAAGGTTCGGTGAAGCCGGTGCCGACCGGCCCGAGGAGTCGGCGACGCTGGTCCGGCGGGGGTCGCTGGGCTCGGCAACGACGGTCGCGACCGGTACGCCGATGCGGGCACCGCCACCAGCGGCGCCAGGATGGACGGTCATGACCACGATCCGCCCGCGCGCGCGGGTTCTCGTCGTCGACGACGAGGAGCCGCTCGCCCGCCTCGTCGCCGAGTACCTGACCCGGGCCGGGTTCGACGTCGGCCTGGCCCCCGACGGCCTCACCGCGGTCCAGCTCGCCCGGGCCACCGAGCCCGACGTCGTGGTGCTCGACCTCGGGCTGCCGGGCCTGGACGGGATCGAGGTGTGCCGGCAGCTGCGGACGTTCACCGACTGCTACGTGATCATGCTGACCGCCCGCACGGACGAGGTGGACAAGCTCATCGGGCTCTCCGTCGGCGCCGACGACTACCTGACCAAGCCGTTCAGCCCGCGCGAGCTGGTCGCCCGCGTCCAGGTCATGCTGCGCCGGCCGCGGGTGCCGGCACCCGCCGGCGGTGCGGCCGGGGACCTACTGCGGTTCGGGCCGCTCGTCCTCGACGTGGCCGGCCGCGAGGTGCACCTGGACGGGGACCCCGTCGACCTCACCCGCACCGAGTTCGATCTGCTGGCCACGCTCGCGAGCCGACCGAAGGTCGTGTTCACCCGCCGCCAGCTCATCGACGCGGTCTGGGGCGCGACCTGGGTCGGGGACGAGCACCTCGTCGACGTCCACATCGGCCACCTGCGCCGCAAGCTCGGCGACGACGCGGCCGAGGCCCGGTTCGTCCGCACGGTGCGCGGGGTCGGGTACCGAATGGGAGACGGGGCTTGAGCCGACCGCGGGGCGCCACCGGCCTGGCCGGCCGGCTGTTCGTCGCGCAGCTCCTGGTCGTCGGGGCCGGCGGCCTCACGTTGTGGCTGGTAGCGCTGGCCGTCGGTCCGGTGATCTTCCACGACCACTTGCACCGCGCCGCCGTCACGGTCCCGGCACAGACGAGCCGGCACGTCGAGGAGGCGTTCCAGTCGGCCAGCGCGATCTCGATCAGCGTGGCGGTGCTCGCCTCGCTCGGCGCCGCGCTCGGCGTCTCCGCTTACGTGACTCGGCGGATCGCCGGCCCGGTGGTGCGGCTCGCGGCCGCCGCCCGCGACGTCGCCGCCGGCCACTACGCGGTCCGGGTGCCCACCCCGGCGCTAGGCGGTGAGTTCGCGAGCTTGACCGGGTCGTTCAACGCGATGGCCGCCCGGCTGGAGACGGTGGAGGCCACCCGCCGTCGGCTGCTGGCCGACCTCGCCCATGAGATCCGCACCCCGGTGGCCACGCTGGATGCCTACCTGGAAGGGCTGGAGGACGGCGTCGTCACCGTCGATGCGGACACAGTGGCGGTGCTGCGCGGGCAGACGGCCCGGCTGACCCGGCTCACGGAGGACATCACGGCGGTGTCCCGGGCCGACGAGCACCAGCTCGACCTGAATCCGCACCCCGTCGCCGCCAGCCAGCTGATCGGCGCCGCGGTAGCCGCGGCGGCCGATCGCTACCAGGCCAAAGGCGTCCGGCTCAGCGCGGACGCGGCGGACGGGTTGCCGCCGGTGAGGGTCGACGAGGACCGGATCGCCCAGGTGCTCGGCAACTTGCTCGACAACGCCCTGCGGCACACCCCCGCCGGTGGCCGGGTCAGCGTCGCCGCGGCCCGGGCCGAGGGCGCCATCGTTATTACCGTGGCCGACACCGGCGAGGGCATCGCGGCCGAGCATCTGCCGCACGTCTTCGAGCGGTTCTACCGCGCCGACGCGGCCCGGGACCGCGCGCACGGCGGGTCCGGCATCGGACTGGCGATCGTGCGGGCCCTCGTCGACGCCCACGGCGGCACCACCAGCGCCAGCAGCGGCGGCCCGGGGCAGGGCACGACGGTCACCGTCACCCTGCCCACGCCGTAGCTCCAGTTGACACCGGCAGCCGAGCGGCAGCCGGTGACCACGGCCGACCGCCGCGATCCACGATCACCGGATCGGACAGCCTGACCACCTGGCCGACCGGCCCTCGCGGTTCTCAGCTGCCGCCGGGCGAGCACCCGACCACCCCCGGGACGTTCAGCTCAGGCGCTCACCGCGGGAGCGGAATGGAGACGTCGTCGTCTGGCGAGCCAGCTGACCCCGGGTGCGAATACTGATCTGCGGTGTTCTCCCGGTCGCGCCCGCCGCCGCGGTCACCGTTGTTGCCGCGGCCCATCGACCACATCATCGCGCCCATCATCAACGGGCAGGCCAGCAGGAACGCATACGGCAGCGCCGTCCCGAATAACACCCCGGCGAGGAGCAGGACGATCAATACCCCTGCACCGCCGAGCAGCATGTGCTTCATGTGGTTGCCGTACATCACACCCAACTCCGTCGTGAATTCGTTAGGGCCGGCCGGCGTCGGCGAGCTCGTCGCGGACCTGTCGGTAGGTCTCCGCGTCGATCTGACCTGTGGCGAGCCGGTGGTCGAGCAACTCCACTGCCACCCCGCGGCGGTCGCTGGCCGGGAACAGCCGGGTCACCGCCCACAGCACCAGGGCGATGAACCCGCCCCAGAACGCGATCATCACCAGCCAGCCGGCCACGCCCATGCCGCCGCAGTAGCCACCAGCGAACATCTCCGCCACCTCCGGGCACCTGCGGCGTGGCGGCGGTTGCCGTCGCCACGGACTATGGGCACCACACATGGAGGGGGCCGCCGGGAAACGGTGAAGGTTCGCTGAAGGTCTGCCGCGATCCCACCTGCGCGGGGATCGTGGTCCGCACACCCTCATCGGCCGATCGTCACTACGACCGGCGGGTCCGCCCGAGCCCGAAGTAGACCGGCCGTCCTGGCCGCCGGGTGCCGCCCCGGGCTGGGTCAGGCCGCGGCGTGGGCGGCCCAGCGAACGGTGCGGACTTCTTCGACGGCGGCGTGGACAGCGTTCTCGACCTGGGCACTGGTCGCGGCCGCCTCGGTGATCGGGTTCGGCGGCCATGAGCTGGTGGCCCGGTACCGGATCCGGGTCGGTCGCCGGATCGGCTCGGCGGCACTGATCGCCGACGGGCGGCACGCCCGCACCGACGGCCTGACCAGCCTGGTGGTGCTCATCGGGGCCGGCGGGTCGCCCTCGGGTTCCGCCTGGCCGACCCGATCATCGGCCTGGTCACAACCGTCGCCACCCTCGCCGTGCTCCGCCAAGCTGCCCGGGAGGTCTTCGCCCGGCTCATGGACGCCGTCGACCCGGCACTCGTCGACCGGGTGGAGGCGGTCATTAGGCCCACCCCGGGCGTCCTCGACGTTGGCCAGGTGCGGCTGCGGTGGATCGGCCATGCCCTGCGGGCCGAGTGCGACGTCGTCGTCGACGAGCACCTGTCGCTGGTGCAAGCCCACCGATCGCCGACGAGACCGAGCACCGGCTCCCCACGCAGGCGACCCCATCACGCACCACGAGCTGTCCGCCCCCACCGGGCTACGGCCAGCTGAGCCGCCTCGGACCCGTACAACGCTTCACGCCTGTCGGTTGCGGCGCCGGGCTAGGCCTGGGCTAGGGTGAAGATCGAAAGGATTGTGCCAACTCGGATGATGATGTACTGGAACAGAACCTGGAGCTGGGGGTAATGGGCTCGCCATGGCCGTCATGATGATCGTCGTCTGGTCTCTGACCGCCGCCGGCGTGATCGCGCTGGTGCGCGCACTACCGGTGACGACGCCCAGCTCTTCCTCGACTGGCGTTTCGCCCGGGGCGAGATCAGCGAGGCCGAGTACACCCAGCGGCGAGATCTGCTGAACACCGCCCGATGCGCCGGCCGGACGCGTCGGGCGTGATCGACTGAATGGCCAGTCGGAGGCAGCCACCGCGAGCGAGCGCGCGGAACCGCGCCGCGGCGATGCGCCGAGAGCAATACACCCGCGCCCGCCGGCGTCGCCTGCTGATGACCCTCGCCGCGGTGCTCGCCGCCCTGGTCGTGGTCGGCGGGGTCACGGCCGGCCTGCTCGCCAACCGGGCCAGCAAGCCCAGCCTGAGCGCAGTGCAGGCCTACCCGGAGCAGCGCAACCACGTCACCGGCACTGTCGACTATCCCCAGACCCCGCCGGCCGGTGGCGACCACAACGAAGTCCTGCTCAACTGCGGCGTCTACGACCAGCCGGTCCCGCCCGAGAACGCCGTCCACGACCTCGAGCACGGGGCTGTCTGGATCACCTACCGGCCGGACCTGCCGGCTGCCGACGTGGCCACGCTGCGGTCGCTGGTTGCCGGCAAGACCTACCTGCTCCTATCCCCCTACCCCGGGCTACCCGCCCCGGTGGTGGCATCGGCGTGGGGCAAGCAGCTCCGTCTCACCGGTGCCGCGGACCAGCGGCTAGCGGCGTTCATCACCTCCTACCGCCAGAGTCCGGCTGCACCCGAGCCGGGCGCGCCCTGCGCCGGCGGCATCGGCACTCCGGGCGCATAGCACCGATCGCCGGCCCGGCGGCCCACACCGGCACAGCTCCCCGGCCTGGGCCTCCGCCTGCCCAGCCGCCCCGGGCGGCCCAGGCGAGTTCGGGCTGAGCCGGGCCTGCGGGTGCCGTCACGGCAGCTGGCAGCGAGAGGCGGGCGAGAGCCCGCCGGCGGAGCGCAGCGGCACGCCCGCGCGGCGCGGTCGGCGGATCACCACGGCCGGGTTCAGGTCGACGAGCAGGCGAATCTGGGCCGCGGACAGCCCCAAGCCGAAGTAGAGCTCCCGCAGCAGCTCACATGCAGGCTCGGGGCTGCCGACGGCTGCCGACGGCTGCCGACGGCGAGCCAGGGCGGCCTGGACGGCCGGCTGCGTGGTCAGAGCTCGGCGAGCAGCAGCTGGTCCGGGCGTGGCCGGTGTCGCCGGGGCGGGCCACCGGGCCGCACCGGGAGTCCGGCGGCGTGCAGCCGGCGCAGCACGGTCTGCGCGCTGACGCCCAGCGCCGCGCCGACCTGGGCTGAAAGACGGCGTTCGACGTAGAGCTGCCGCAGCTTGCTTCTCCGGCAGGCCCGGGTTCCCACGCGGGCACGAGCGGGCCACGATGGCGGGCCGGTCCAGGGCGAGTCGGACCCGGTGCGGGGCGAGTCGGACCCGGTGCGGGGCGTAGCCCAGCTGCGCGGCGGTTGCTTCCACCGACAACCGCTCGGTGACGTACAGCCGGTGCAGCAGGTCGGCGGTCAGCACCGGTCGGCCGTTGGTGCCGCGGGAGCCGCCCGATCGGGTCGGTAGGCCGTGCCGGGCCAGGCCTGCAGCACCTGCCGGTAGCTGCCCCCGACCCGGGCGGCGATCTCGGTGCTGGACAGCCCTTGGCGCAGTTAGAGCTTTAGAGCTCCTCGAGCAACTCCCGGGTCAGGGGTGCCCAGCCGGCGCCGCGGCCGGGCGGGTCCGCGCTCAGCCGGCGGGTTCGATGACCCGTTCGCTGCGGATCCCGGCGCTCCACTTCTCCTCGATCCGGCCGTACTTCCACACCGACAGCGCGACCACCCAGGTCAGCACGAACAGGGCGACAATGGCGTACCCGACGTAGTTCAGGTTCAGCTTCCCCAGCGCGGCCAGCGGCCCGGAGTCGATGCCGAGTTGGTCGGTCACGATCGAGACCAGCTCGATGGTGCCGATGATGAACGCGACCGCGACCGACAGTCCGGTGATTGTGATGTTGTAGTACACCTTGCGCACGGGCTTGGAGAAGGCCCAGCCGTAGGCGAAGTTCATGAAGCAGCCGTCGGCGGTGTCGAGCAGACTCATACCGGCGGCGAACAGCACCGGCAGCACCACGATGGCGTACCAGGGCAGGTCGAACGCCGCCGCCCCACCGGCGAGGACCAGCAGCCCGACCTCGGTGGCTGTGTCGAAGCCCAGCCCAAACAACAGCCCGACCGGGTACATGTGCCAGGGCTTGCGGACCGCCCTGGTCGCGCCGCCGAGGATACGGTTCATGAGCCCCCGGTTGTTGAGCTGGTGCTCCAGGGCCGCCTCGTCGTACGCGCCGGTGCGCATCTGCCGGAAGACCTTGAGGATCCCGACCAGCACCGCCAGGTTCAGCGCCGCGATGAGGTAGAGGAAGGTGCCGGACACCGCCGTACCGATCAGCCCGGTGGTCTTGTGCAGCGCGGAGGAGTCGTTCTGCACCTGCCCGGCCAGCGCCTTGACGCCCAGGGAGAGCAGCAGGCACAGCCCGAACACGATCGAGGAGTGCCCCAGGGAGAACCAGAACCCGACCGAGACCGGGCGCTTGCCCTCGGCCATCAGCTTGCGGGTGGTGTTGTCGATGGCGGCGATGTGATCGGCGTCGAACGCGTGCCGCATACCCAGTGTGTAGGCGGTCAGACCCAGTCCGACCCCGAAGACCCCGCTGCTGCCGAGGTTGTAGTGGTGCGGGGCGATCACCGCGACCAGCAGGCCCCAGCCGATCACGTGCAGGGCGATGATGAACGCCGTCATGCCGGCGATCGAGGTCCACTCCCGACGCGACAGCGACCCCCGAACTCGGGCACCAAGCGATCCGAACGACTGCTGGACCTCAACAGACACCCGAACTGCCTCCTTGACGGCCCTGGGCAGCAGATCCCGCGACGCGCGCCACGGGACCCCACCCGGCCGAGCCACCATACGCAGCCCGCCCACTACCTGCAACTGATTCGCAGGAGACAGCGTGCGGCAACTAGGCGGGTACCGGCCCGCGCCCGACGGTCCCCGATTGGGTGCCGTTCGCACGTTCGCGCCGAAGCTCTATGGGTGGGGTTGGCGGTCCGATGAGCCGGTGGTCGGCTGACTCCAGCCTCGGCACCAAGGCGCTGCAGGTGTGCGGGCAGCACGTAGATCACCCGGCGGCCCTTCTTGCAGGCGGCCCAGGCGGCCAAGATGCTGGCTGACCGCCGGCCGGGCCGCGCCGGCGGCCGACCACATCCATCCCACCGACGCCCACGCCGACCACATCCGGCGCCACGACCCGCAGACCCAATTGGACCCGCGGGCGCGCTTCTCGCTGAAACCGACAGCGGCCGACATCGACGGCGGGGCGCCAAGGCCATACCGGGCGGGCCACCCGGAGGCCGGCTTTCGGTGCGGAAATGGTGTACTGGCCGGATGACCACACGCGCGGTGTCGCGCCGACTCCTCGCGTTCGCTGTCGCAGCCGGCCTGGTGCTGGCTGGTTGTACCTCCAACAACAAGCAGCCGTCCGGCGCGGGGATGATGGGCGGTGGCTCGGGATACCGCTACTCCGCGGTGACCTGTTCGGCTCCGTCCCCGCTGCCCGGGCGCACCGTGCCGGTGACGTTGGCCGACATGGGCATGACCCAGATGATGGGGGGCACCGCCCCGCCAGGCGCGCGGATGATGTTGCGGGCCGCTGCGGCCACCGTTCCCGCCGGTCAGATCAGCCTGGTGGCGTCGAACATGGGCTGGCGCACCCACGAGCTGGTGATCCTGCCGCTGGCCACCGGTGCGGGCGCCGGTCAGCGGGTTCCGGGGGCAGACGGGAAGGTCGACGAAACTGGAAGCCTGGGCGAGGCGTCCAACTCCTGCGCCGCCGGGTCCGGCAATGGCATCACGTCCGGCACGGTGGGTTGGACCACCATCACGCTGGCCCCCGGCCGCTACGAGCTTGCCTGCAACCTGCCCAACCACTACGCCGACGGGATGTACCAGGAGCTGGTCGTAACCTGACCCGGCGCTCAGTGCGAACATCGCTGAGCCGGCGTCGGAAACCCCTCGATTGCCGACGCCCGCACCCGCCCGGCCGTCGCCCGCTTGCTAGCGCGTCGGCAACTCGCGTTGAGAATCACGGTAAACCCTGCGCAGGCCCTGCTGTCGACGCCCTGCCGCTCGGGCGTGCGCGGGTCTCGACCGACGACCAGAACGCCGAGCCGTGACTAGACCGGCGTAACGGAGCCGGGCGAGCGGTTCCGCCTGTCGGCTGTACCAGGCCCACCACGGGCGGGCAAAGGTACCTGGGGGGGTATGCTGGAGCGACGGTCATTTGATGGAGGTCGTGATGATGGGCGGATACGGCTACGGCAACGGCTGGATGTGGATCTGGCCTCTGCTGGTTCTCGTCGGTCTGGTGATCCTGGGAGTTGTGGCCGTGCGGATGACGCAGGGTCGATCCTCGGGCGGACCTGGCGCTCCGGCGAGCACGGCACGCCAGGTGCTCGATGACCGTTACGCACGGGGGGAGATCGACGAGGACGAGTATCGGAAACGCCGGTCTGCCCTGCAGTGAGCCCAGAGCCGATCAGTCGGCGCCTGCGGCTAGTGCGGTCGCCGTCGCGGCGCGCCCTTCCCCCTGCGCTCGGCCACGCCGCCCGGCGAGGGTCCCGACCGCTCGCCGACACCGGACCGGATCAGTGACGTCTGCGCCGGCCTGCTGGCGCTCACTCCTTACGACCCCCACACCGACGGCCTGCCCGCCCAGGCCGATGCCCTCGACGCCGTCCGCCTGCTCACCGGGGGCGGACCCGCTGACCCCCAGCGCGCGCCGGCGCTGCCGGTGGTGCTCCCGGCCGGCCCGCGTCGGCTGCTGCGCCACCTGCGCCCAGCTGCTCGACGCCGCCGCGGACGCCGCCGGTTGAACCCTGCTGGCCGCCGTGGCGGCCGCCGCCCACGACACCACCTGCTGGTCGAAGCGGACAGCTGTGCGGCTGGGGCGACCTAGGCCGGAGTCCACCCGGCAGCACCGCGAGGCGCCGGCCGGATCGCTCGCTGACCCGGTCCGGATGGCCTCGCGTTCGCTCTCCGAGAGCCCACCACAGAACCCGTGGGGCTCGGGCGCCGCCAACGCATGAGCACGGCAGTCCGCGACAACGGGACAGCCCCCGGCAGATTGCCGCCGCGGCCTGCTTGGGCGCGTCCAGCAGGACTACGACGCGGCGGTCCCTTGGCTCCCAGCCTGAACCCGTTCGACGGGAACCCGGGATTGATGACGAACCGACCGTCGGGAGCCTCCCCGGCGCTGGCCGAGGATTTTCCCTCCGCGGCTTGGCTGCGCCTCCCCTGGACCCCCCCTGGACCCCCCCTGGACCCGGCGCGGCACACGGCGGACGACATCGTCACCACCGCGTCGCCCGACGACATCGTCACCTGGGTGTGCCGCGTGACCCGGGTGCCTCGGCTGTCCAGCGAGCAGTACGCCGTGCCGTACGCCGTGCCGTACGCCGTGCTGTTCACCGAACTCGCCGGAGTCGCGCCG
>JADGOU010000297.1 GCA_017882835.1 Frankiaceae bacterium
CCTGGCGCTGTCGACTCCCCGCGTTCGTCAAACTCGCCCGCTCCATCCGCGAGCACCGGGCCGGCATCAACGCCGCACTGACCCATGGACTGTCCAACGAGTGGCCTTCATACTGCACCTCTTGGTGGTGTTCCGGCTGTCTGCCTTGTCGGTGGTGGGTTCCGCGGTTTGCGTTGGTCGTATCCGACCCGTCGGGTCTGACATTTTCTCGGCCTTGGAGTTCCGGTTGTTGTACTGGCGGCTGTCCTGGCGGTGGTGATCTCGGCGGGGTCGGGGGGCGGCTGGTCGGGGCGGTAGAGCTGCCGGCCGCGATAGTCCGCGGCGACCGCTTCGATGAGACCGAGCCGGTACCACTTGTAGACGGTGGAACGGGCGACGTGCAGCCGGGTCGCGAGCTGACCTCCGGTGATCAGCTGTTGGTCGCGGCAGGCGGGGGGACGCCCGGCGGCGACGATTTGGGAGGGTGTGGGGCGTGGCTGCCCGGCCGGGTAGAGCACACCGTGGTGTTCGACGGAGACGGCGGTGATCAGGCCGAGCCGATGCCATCGGGTGACGGTGGAGGAGCTCACGCCGAACTGCGCGGCGAGCTGATTGGCTGATAGCCGGCCGTCGGCTTCCCGACGGCCGGCGGCTTCGGTCTTGTCGAGCAGCGGTGGGCGGCCTTGACCGGGGTGGTAGAGGTGGCTGCGGCGGCCGTCGACGCGCCGCGCCGTGAGCAGACCGTGCCGCCGCCAGGCGGCGACGGTGTCCGTGCTGACACCCAGCTGGTGAGCGGTCTCTTCGACGGTGAGCATGCCCTGGGCGCGTAACCGCTCGCGCAGGGTGGGGACGCCGTGGGCTTTGCACAACGCGGTGAGCGAGGCGACGGTGAACGGTTTGCGCCAGCCGCCGGTCAGCCCGCGGGCGTTGAGGATCGACACCGCTTCGTCGTGGGTGTGCTCGGCCAGCAGCTGGTCGATGACGGCCAAGGTTTCCGGCGGCGTGGTGTGGGTTTCCCAGGCCCTCAGTGGCCGGGGGACGTTGATCGTGTCGGCCTGCCCGCCGGCGAAACGTACGTGCGCGGTGATGTGTTCACCGGCCTTGATCAGGGTTACGTCGCTGATCACGTGGCGGATGAGGCGTTTGCGTTCCCGCATCGAGGTGGCGGGGTGGTGGAAGAGCGCGGGGAAGTCGGTGCTCAGCGCACGGATGCGGGTCTGCTGCTCGGCGGTAAGGGCACCGTTGTCCCCTTGGACGCGCCGGTAGTCCTCCTCGCTCTCGGCAAGGCCGCGGAGCTTGTCGTTCCAGTCCGCTTCCAGCGCGTCCGCGACGAGCCGGTTGGTCGGATCGACGGCCAGGTAGCGCCGGCGGGCCGCGTCGGCGGCGTGCCGGGCGCGGTCGACGTGCACGGCACGGATGCGGTCGGCTTCGGCGGCCCGCTGGGTGAGTTCATCGGCCACCGCCAAGCTGGCTTCGATCGCCAGCGGGCTGACCGCCGTGGCGACCAC
The DNA here is from genome assembly GCA_017882835.1 of Frankiaceae bacterium. GTDB lineage: Bacteria > Actinomycetota > Actinomycetes > JADGOU01 > JADGOU01 > JADGOU01. The sequence continues at coordinate 1,488 of JADGOU010000297.1, forward strand.
GCCGGCGACGGCGGCGTCGACTCCGGACCCGCAGATCGTTTGGCAGGGTGGGGTGGCCGTGGCGATCCCTTCCCGCTGGCAGACGTAGTCCGGTACCGGGCTGCCGTCGCAGCGGTGGTGGTAGCGCACGCTCATCCGCTTGCCGCAGACCCCGCAAACGGCGAGGCCCTGCAGCAGGGCGACCCCTTCCCGGGGCGGGCCGGCCCGCCGGTCCTCACCTCGGGCGGCGGCATTGGACGCCAGGATGGCCTGGTTGGTCTCGAACTCGGCGAAGCCGACGTATCCGGGATGGGCGTCGGGGATGAGCACGGTCCACTCGTCGCGGGGCTTGAGCGTGGTCCGCACCTCGCCTCTCGCGTTGGTGCGGTGGCGTTTGCGCCCGTAACAGTAGGCGCCGGAGTAACGCGGGTTGTGCAGCACCTCGAGCACCCGGTCGTGGCGCAGCGGCACCCAGTACAGCTCACCGGCACGTGGCCCGGACAGGTGGCGGGCGGGGAAGTGCAGCCCCTCGGCGCGGAACGTCTTGACCACCGCGATGGCCGAGCCGGCGGCGCGGAAGGCGCCGTGCAGGTGATCGACGGCCGCCCGCACTTCGGCGTCCGGATCGAGCACCACCGCCCCGGCCGAGTCGTAGACCAGCCCGACCGGTAACCGCATGGCCAGTTCCCCGCGGGCGGCCTTGGCCAGCAGGCCACCCTGCATGCGTTGGCGCAGCGTGTGCAACTCGAACTCCGAGATCTGGCCCTTCATCCCCAACAGCATCCGGTCGTTGACCGCGCACGGGTCATACAACCCGTCCTCGTCGCAGATCAACGTGTCATTCAGCGCGCTGATCTCCAACAGCCGATGCCAGTCCGCCGAGTTACGGGCCAGCCGGGAACATTCCAGACCGAGCACGATCCCCGCCCGCCCCAGTGACACCTCCGCGACCAGGTGCTGGAAGCCTTCCCGGCCGGTGGCGCTCGCCCCGGAATGCCCCTGGTCGACGTCGATGACATGCACCCTCCCGGCCGGCCAGCCAAGCGCGACCGCCCGGCCCCGCAAGTCGTACTGGCGGGCGGTGGATTCCGCGTTGTGCAGCACCTGGCTCATCGTGGACTGCCGCACATACAGGTAGGCGTCCCGGCTCAGCCGGGCGGCGGTCACCTTCCCGGTGGGATCGATCGGCATCATGGGCTCCTTCCGGACGGCGTGGCGCTCAGGCGGGGGGTGAGGGTGAGCGCAGCGAGTAGGCGGATCAGCTCACCGGTTGCGCGGACCGGCGGGTCGGCGGCCGGCTCGGCCGGCTCGGCCGGCCGCCGGCCGGGCCGTTCGGCCACGGGTGTGTGTTCGAGTAGGACACGCGTCCAGGCGGCCACGCCGCCGCGGGCGAGGACGGCCAGGCCGTGGGTGAACACGCCGCCCTGACCGGAAAGCGCCGCGGCGCGCAGCTGTTCGTAGGCCGGGACCAGCCCGGCACCGGGAGGCGGTTCGGCTCGCTGCTGGCCGGCTGCTGGCCGGCCATCGGTGACGGTCGGGGACGGGGACGGGGACGGGGGGTCAGCGACTTTTGGACGAGCCTTTCGCCACCCGGTAGCGGGCCAACGCCCGTTCGATCGAGCGGGGGTGCACGTGCACCCCGAAGTGCTCCTCGACCCGGTCGACCAGGTCGCCCGCCCGCAGCTGCGGTTCGCCGGCCAACGCCTCGTCCAAGAACGCGCACACCTCGTCGTTGAGCTTGTGCGCCCGCTTCGGGCCCGGCTTGGCCCCCACCAGCCCCGGCAGGCCGGCGCCGGCCAACGCCGCCGCCGCCGCGTAGTACGACGGGCGGGACAACCCGAACGCCGCCGCCGCCGCGCTCACCGTGGCCCGGTCGCACTCCACCTTGCGCACCATCTCGTACTTGACCTGGACCACGTCGCGGGCGTCGAAGAACGGCGCGGACACGAACCCCTCGTCGCGCACCCGCTCCGGGTGCACGTTCAGGCTTCGGGATTCTTGCAGCGCCCGCAGCTTCGGGTCCTCCTCCCGCTTCGCCATCACACCTCCGCAGCCGACTGACAGCAAGATTATGCCGCAGCCGACGCTAAGGACCGCGACGACACGCCGGCGGAGGCCGGACCACGCGCGTGACGCCCGGGCCGAGACCCCAGTCGGGGTCCGCAGCGGCCCGGTGCGCGGCGAAGTCCCGTTGCCACTCACGACGTAATCCACTTATCAGTTGCCGGCGGGCCCTCGTCGTCGTCCCGCTCGAGGCGCCGCACCAGATCGGCCAACCCCAGCAGGCCAGCAACCGTGAACCGGCAACGCCCCGCCGCGACCACCAAGAACGGATCCACCGGCGCAAGGTCCGTCCACTGCACCGGCAACGTGACCAGCCGACCCGCCGGATCCACCACGTACACGAGGTCCTGCCGCCAGATGCGGCGCCGCTTCACAAACTCGAGGAGCTGACCTGACCACGGATGGAACGGATGGGTCACCCTGACCTGGGGAACCCCTGCATCCTCGGCATCACGTGCACTTGACGGTGCGCTCCAACGCCCGCGTCGAGAGCGTGAACACCAAGCTGCGGCTCCTCACCCGCATCGCCTTCGGGTTCCGCTCACCCGACGCGCTCGTTGCCCTGGCCATGCTCGACCTCGGC
>JADGOU010000298.1 GCA_017882835.1 Frankiaceae bacterium
TGGCCGGGCGGACGCGACCCGCCAGCGCGCCGTCAGCTATCAGGTGATCCGGCAGCGGCTCGCGGGCGCGGCGGCCGCCGCCGCGGAGGCCGGCATCACCTGGGCGCAGGTGCCGATCATGGAGTGCGCCACCAATGACCCGGACGCCGGTGCGCTCGGTGCCGCGCAGTTGCTCGCCCGTCCCGAGCGCCCGACCGCCATCTTCGCCTTCAGCGACCAACTTGCCCTGGGCACCCTGCGCGCCGCCCATGGTGCCGGCATCTCGGCCCCGGACCGACTGTCCGTGGTGGGGTTCGACGACTCGCCGCCGGCCCACTCCGCCGACCCGCCGCTGACGACTGTCGCCCAACCCCTGCGCGAGCGCGGACACGCCGTCGGCGCCCCGGTGCGCGCTTTGGTGCGCGGCGAAGAGGTAGCGAGTCCGGCCCCGTATCCGGTGCAGCTCGTGGTCCGCGGCAGCTCCGCAGCCGTCCCCACTGCGGCACCCTGACCGACCGGCCGAGCGGCTCAGCCTGTTGTCGCCCGACAGACCAGCTGAACCTCGGCGTACGCCGGTTGACAGCCAGGACATACGCCGGACTCACGTCGCCGACAGGTTGACGGCCGATCGTCGATGACATCAGCCGCCAACGGGGCGGCGACGAGCCAGGAGACTCTCATGGACGACCACTCGACCACCGGGCGGCGCAAGACCCTTTGGGCCGGTGCAGCCAGCTTGCTGGCCGCTGGAGCAATCGGCGGCGGGGTGCTGGCGGGGACGCTGAGTGCGTCCGCTGCGGACAACACCCCGGCGGGAACCAGCCAGAGCGCCACGTCCACGGCGCCCAGCGACAGCTCCCGCGGGCCAGGGCATGGCGGCGCCCAGCCGGTGCGCGGCGACGAGAAGGCGGTATCCACGGCCGACGACGCGACGCTGCGTGCCGCGGCGCTCAAGGCGGTTCCGGGCGGCACCGTCTACCGGATCGAGACCGACGCCGGGGACGGCACGTACGAGGCACACATGACCAAGGCCGACGGCACCCTCGTCACCGTCAAGTTCGACCAGAGCCTCGCCGTGACCCAGGTCGAGGACGGGATGGGGACCGGCGACCCGGCCGGGCCGGGACAGCCGGGGAGCACCGCCGGGCCGGGACAGCCGGGCACGACTGGCTGATCGCTCCAGTCACCACGCCGGTGGCTTGACCGACGGCGGCCGCGGATCGGCACCTGCTCGTGCCGGCAGCGGCCGCCGTCTGGCGTTCTCTCGCAGCCTGAGTACTCCTGCGGGTGACTGGCTCACAGCGCACGGACAGCAATCCAACAGGAGACCTACAGCGCGCGAGCACAGACTGCGGGCATGACCACGACGGCCGGAATGTCCCGAAGCACCCCGACGGACCGGGCCGGGTCTTCCGCAATAAGCACGTCGGTCGCGCGGGTGGACCTGCGCCGCCCCGACGGCAGTCCGGTCCGGGTGCTGGTCGTTGACGACGAGACGACGCTGAGCGACCTGCTGTCGATGGCGCTGCACTATGAGGGCTGGGAGGTCCGGACCGCGGCAGACGGCCGGGCCGCGGTCCGCATTGCGCGGGACTTCCGCCCGGACGCGGTCGTGCTCGATGTCATGCTGCCGGACATCGACGGGCTGGAGGTGCTGCGCCGGCTGCGCGCCGAGTCCCCGCACGTGCCGGTGCTGTTCCTCACCGCGCGCGACGCCGTGGAGGACCGGATCGCCGGCATCACCGCCGGCGGGGACGACTACGTCACCAAGCCGTTCAGCCTGGAGGAGCTGGTGGCGCGACTGCGCGGCCTGCTCCGCCGGGCCGGCGTGGCGGCGGCCCGCAACGATGTCCTGCTCGCGGTCGGTGACCTGACGCTGGACGAGGACAGCCACGAGGTACGCCGCGGTGACGAGCCGGTCGAGCTCACGGCTACCGAGTTCGATCTGCTCCGCTACCTGATGCGCAACCCGCGCCGGGTGCTGTCCAAGGCGCAGATCCTCGACCGGGTGTGGCACTACGACTTTGGCGGCCAGGCCAACGTCGTCGAGCTCTACATCTCCTACCTGCGCAAGAAGGTCGACGCCGGCCGGCTACCGATGATCCACACTGTCCGGGGGGCCGGTTACCTGCTCAAGCCGGCCGGCTGACCGGAATGTCCCCCAGCGCGAGGGCGCTGCGGCCCAGCCCGATGCGGCCGCCCGCCGCGATCCTGCGCCCGGCGCGCTGGTCGCTACGGACGCGGCTGCTCACCGTCCTGGTGAGCCTGCTGGCGCTGGTCGCCCTCGCCCTTGGCGTCGCCACGACCGTGGCCCTGCAGCACTTCCTGCTCGGGCGGCTCGACGGTCAGTTGGTGGCGGCCGGCGGCCGGTCCGCGAACGCCGGCGGACCGCCGCCGGGCAGTCCTGGCCCCGGCCCGATCCCCGGTCCGGGAGATCGAACCGACACCGGCGCCCGGTTCCTGCTGACTCCCGGGCAACCGCCCGGAACGCTCGGCGCGCGTGTCGCGGCCGGCGAGGTGACGGCCGCCGGTGTGCTCAGCGAAGGCGGCACCCTGCAGCTGGTGCCGGCGGCCTCCGCCGCGGCGTTGGCGTCGCTGCCCACCGACGGCCGCCCGCACACCCGCGCGGTCGCCGGCTACGGCGACTTCCGCTTGCTTGGCGTCCGGATGCCCGACGGCGACGTACTCATCACCGGGCTGCCGCTGCGCCCGGTGACCGAAACCCTGTACCGGTTGGTGGCGGTGGAGGCCGCCGTCGCCGTGGTCGCGCTGGTGGCGGCGGCACTCGCCGGGACGTTGATCGTCCGGCGCACGCTGCGGCCGCTGCGCCGGGTCGCGGCCACCGCCGCCCGGGTCAGCGCGCTGCCGCTGGAGCGCGGCGAGGTCGACCTGGCCGAGCGGGTGTCCGTGGCCGACACCGACCCGCGGACCGAGGTCGGGCAGGTCGGCGCCGCCCTCAACCGCCTGCTCGACACCGTCGGCGGCGCGCTGGCGGCCCGGCAGGCCAGTGAGACTCGGGTCCGACAGTTTGTCGCCGACGCCAGCCACGAGCTCCGGACGCCGCTGGCGGCGATCCGCGGGTACGCCGAGGTGACCCGCCGCAGTCGCCGGTCCGTCGCGCCCGACCTCGCCTACGCCATGGGCCGGGTCGAGTCCGAGGCCGACCGGATGACCGTGCTGGTAGAGGACCTGCTGCTGCTGGCCCGGCTCGACTCCGGCCGCCCCCTGGCCCGGCAGCCGGTCGAGCTCAGCCGCCTGGTGGTCGACGCGGTCAGCGATGCCTCCGCCGCCGGCGCCGACCACTCCTGGCGACTCGAGCTGCCCGACCAACAGGTCACCGTGGTCGGCGACGCCGCCCGGCTGCACCAGGTGCTCGCCAACTTGCTCGCCAACGCCCGCACGCACACTCCCGCCGGCACCACCGTCACCACCAGCCTGGACGCGGGCACGCCGGGGGAGGTGGTGCTCGCCGTCCTCGACGACGGCCCCGGCATCCCGGCCGAGGCGCTGCCGAGCATCTTCGAGCGGTTCGCCCGCGGCCAGCGGTCCCGCTCCCGGCACGCCGGCAGCACCGGACTGGGCCTGGCGATCGTGCATGCCATCGTCGCTGCGCACGGCGGCGCCGTGCAGGTCACCAGCCGGCCCGGACGGACCATTTTCTTCGTGCGACTCCCGAGCATCCCGGACACCGTCGCGGAACGTCCGGCAGCCGAGGTGTCCGCTGCAGCGCACAGCAGCGGCACAGGATAGGGACAACAGCGGGACAGTTCCGCCGGCGACAGTCGTCGTCATGAGCACACCGACACTCCCGTTGCCGCCGCATCGCTCCGACTGGTCGGACGCCGCCGGAGCCCGCCGGACAGGGATCGCGACCGGGCTGGCCAACCAGCTGGTGCGGTTCGGCGCCATCGGCGTCGCCAGCACGCTGGCCTACCTGGCGCTGTATGTCCTGCTGCGCGGTGCCCTCGGCGCGCAGCCCGCCAACCTGCTCGCCCTGCTGGCGACCGCGGTGGCTAACACCACGGCGAACCGACGCCTCACGTTCGGGCTGTCCGGCCGCGCCGGTGCGGGCCGTGCGCAGGTCGAAGGCTTGCTCGTGTTCGGTCTCGGGCTGGCGCTG
>JADGOU010000299.1 GCA_017882835.1 Frankiaceae bacterium
GCCGGCAAGTTCCTGATCAAAGCCTCGTCCGAGGACCCCGGGCTGCCGCTCGACGTCGAGCTGACCTCGGTCGAGCGGGCCTGGGGCGGCCAGAACACCAACCGGGCCTGGACGGCCGCCTCGACGTGGGCAGCGGAGTCGGCGGCAGGCACCGGATCGGACCTGCCGTGAGCACCACGACCGGCGGCCAGGTGCGCCCGCAGGGCGGTGGCGGCACGGATCTGCTGGTGTGGGCCATTCCGGCCGCCTTCGCGGCCTTCGCCGGCGCGGCCACCGCCGCGTTCGTCGGCGGCCGGCTGGCCTCGGCCGTGACCGGGCACGGGTTCGTCGGGCCGGCCTGGCGCCTGGGCGGCGGCGCCGACCTGGGCCGCATCCCGACCGCCTGGCCGGGCACGCCGGTCGGGCTGGTCTGGGCCATCGCCGCGGTGGTGGGCCTGCTGCTGCTGGCCGCCGGCACCGTGCCGGCGGTCCTGCTGGTCCGCGGTTCCCGGCGGCAGCGCCCAGCGGCCCGGTCGATGGCCGGCCCGCGCGATGTCGCCCCCCTGCACACCACCCAAGTGGCCGCGACCGCGCTGCGACTGCGTCCCGGACTGGCCGCGCAGTGCCGGCGGGCCGGGGACCTCGCGGTGGCCGACCGCGGCATCACCCTGGGCGAGCTGCTGCCCCGCGGCGGAGTGCTCCAGGCCAGCTGGGAAGACGTGATCCTGGCGATTTTCGCGCCCCGGTCGGGCAAGACGACGGCACTGGCCGTGCCGGCGGTCCTCGACGCCCCCGGCGCGGTGGTGGCGTGCTCGAACAAGGCCGACCTGTACCTGGCCACCGCCGAACTGCGGGCCGCCTCGACCGAGCGGGCGGTGTGGACCTTCGACCCGCAGCACATTGCCCACGTCGGCCAGGGCTGGTGGTGGAACCCGCTGGCCGGCCCGCTGCGCCTGGACGACGCCACCCGGCTCGCCGGCGCGTTCGTGATGGCGGTCGCCGACGAGAACAACCGGGAGATCTGGGGGCCGGCCGCCACCGAGCTGCTGGCCAACCTGCTGCTGGCGGCGCACCTGACCGGGGGCACCCTGCTCGATGCCTACCGGTGGCTCTACGACGAGACCACCGACGAGCCGGCCAAGATCCTGCACACCCACGGCCACTCGGCCGCCGCGACCTCGCTGGCCGGCACCCAGCGGCTGCACCCGGAGACCCGAGGGTCGGTCTACTTCACCGCCCGGGCGGGCTGTGCCAGCCTGCGTGACGCCGACATCGCCCGCTGGCTGACCCCGCAGCCCGGCCTGCCGCAGTTCTTTCCCGAGCGGGTCGTCGCCGGTGCCGAGACGCTCTACCTGCTGAGCAAGAACGTGGCCGGCGGCACCTCGGCGGCCGCGCTGGTCTCCGCATTGACCACGGAGGTCCGGGTCGCCGCCGAGCGGGCGGCCGAGCGCGCCGGTGGCCGGGTGGAGCCGCCGGTGGTGCTCGTCCTCGACGAGGTCGCCAACATCTGCCGCATTCCGGACCTGCCGGAGCTGTACTCCCACCTGGGGTCGCGCTCGATCGTGCCGATCGCGATCTTGCAGTCCTACGCCCAGGGGGAGCGGGTGTGGGGCAAGGCCGGCATGAAGGAGCTGTGGGGCGCGGCCACCATCAAGCTCATCGGCTCCGGCGCGGACGACGCCGACTTCGCCGAGGACGTCTCCCGCATCGTCGGCGAACACGACGTCGACGTGCTCTCCTACAGCCGCGGCGGCGCCGGCGGGGCCAGCTCGTCGACGAGTCCGCGGCGCCAGCGCATCCTGCCGGCGGCGCAGGTCCGGGCCCTGCCCAAGTCCCAGGCCGTGCTGCTGGCCACCGGCCAGCTCCCGGCCATGATCCGGCTGCTGCCCTGGTACGCGGGCCGGCGGCGGGCCGAGATCACCGCCGCCCAGACCCGGGCGGCCGCCGAGTTGACGGCCCGGGCCGCGGCCCGGTCGGCATGAGCGCGCCCGGGTCGACGGGCTCGCCGGGCGGCCCGGGCGGGACCGGCGCCGCCGCCCCGCCGGCTGCCGCCGCGGCCGCGGCCGACCGGGCGCTGCGCCGCCACCTCGACGCCGAGGCCACCGCGGCGCTGGCCGAGGCGCTGGCCGCCCGGGCCGGGCAGCCTCCGCTGGCCGACCCGGTCCAGCCGGCCGAAGGCGCCGACGCGGGCCAACCAACCGACACCTGGGCGGCGGCCCTGCGGGCGGCGACCCGCCGCTCGGTCGCCACCGCGCTGGCCGACTCGTTGGCGCCGCCGCCGGCACCGCCGACACCGCAGCCGCCGCAGTACACGCTGACCGAGTGGGTGGAGCACATCTACGCCAACACCTTCATCCGCCGGCTGGGCCAGACCCAGCGCTGGTGTGCGTCCTGGTGGGCGCACGCGGAGGCGATCGTGCGGCTGGAAGCCCTGTGGCGAACGTGGGAGGCGGCCGCGGCCTCGGACAACGGCGCGGCGACGGCCGAGTGGCTGCGCATCTACCTCGACCCGCTCAACGGCCCGCTGCTCGGCCCGGACGGGCCGTTCTCTTCCTGCACCCCGGAGCGGCACAGCGAGTCCGAGCCGATGTGGGTGACCGCGCCGCCGGCGGGCTACTGGCGCGAGCCCGGGAACTAGGAGGCAGCCGTGGCGATGGCCGAGGCACCAGAGCAGGAGGCGTCGGCGCGGGTCGCGCAGACGCTTGCGGTGGCGGTGCAGGTCGCCGAGGTGGCGATCCGGCTCCAGGCGCAGCGGACCGAACGGGCCGCGGCCGGCCAGGCCCAGCAGGCGGGCGCCGCCCGGGCCGACCGGCTCGCCCGGCACGCCGCCGCCCGGGTGCAGTGGTCCCGGGCGCTGGACCCGGGCTGGCTGGCCGGCGCCGAGCTGGCCGAGCTGGGCCGGGCCTGGGGCGCGGCCGCGGGCTGGGCCGACACCGACCCGACGGCCGAGGTCGCCGCCGCCCGGGTCGAGGCCCGGATGGCGCAGACGGCGCCGACCGCGATGGACCGCTTCCACCGGCTGCGGGCGGCGGGGAGCACTCGGGTGGAGGCGATGCGCGCCGTCCTCGCCGACGTGGCCGCCGAGGCCAGCCTCCGGGCCCGGGTGTTCGTCGCCGAGCCCGGGCAGGCCCCCACCCCCGGTGCCACCCGCAATGCCGGCGCCCCGCCGGCGTCGGCCGCCGGTGGCCCGGATCCCGCCGGGGCGGACCGGCGCTCCCAGGTGGTGCGCTCCGACGGGCCGGCCGGCGCGGACTCCCCGGCCACCGCGCGGCAGGTGCACTACATCACCGACCTGCTGGCCCGGTCGTCGCGGTCCGACGCCGGCGGACCCACCGACCCGGCCGCGATCGCGGGGCTGAGCCGGGCCGAGGCGTCGGTCTACATCGAATCCCTGGGCGGCGGAACAAGGGGCGGCGGGACCAGCCCGTGGAGGACCGCCGCGGCAGGCAACCCGCACGCCGGCGACGTGGCCGCCGAGAGCCATCCCCGGCCCTACGTCGACGTGGGATCGGCCAGCCCGCCCGCCGTCGCCGACGTCCCGCCGCCCGCCTCCGCCCAAGGCCAGACCCGCACCGTTTCCCGGTAGGAGGAGTTCCCGCATGACCCAGCAGGCCATTCCCGGCACCCCGACCACCCCCACCGACCTGATGGCGATCCTGGCCGCCATGCAGGACCAGATCGACGACCTGACCGCCGTCGTCGAGGCCCACCAGCGCCGCCTCGACGAGCTGGCCGCCGGCCAGCCGCCGGCCGGCCCCCGGCGCTAGCCGCCGTGGCAGCCAGGTACCGCCGGCCGGCCACGCCGGCGCAGCGGGCACAGGCCGCGCAGGCCCGGGAGGACAAGCTGGCCGGGCTGCACCGGACCCTGACCGAGCAGGTGGCCGCGCTGGCCACCGGGCCGGCCTGGCGGCGCTGGCTCGACGTCGCCGCCCGGTTCCACACCTACAGCCTCAACAACACCCTGCTACTGCTCGCGCAGAAGCCCGACGCCACCTCCGTCGCCGGCTACACCACCTGGCAGCAGCTCGGCCGGCAGGTGACCAAGGGCGAGCAGGGGCTGATGATCCTCGCCCCGGTGACCCGCCGGGCCGACCCCGCCGACCCCCCGGCTGCCGCC
>JADGOU010000300.1 GCA_017882835.1 Frankiaceae bacterium
GCATGCGTGATCCGCCTTCTGTGTCCCGCCGGCTAGCGTGCTGCCGGCGCGTGTCGGGCGGGGGATCCCGCTTGGCCGCCAGCCAACCAAGAGGGGGCCCACTCGGCAAGACAAATCGCCGAATCGCCCGAATCGCCGACATATCCGCACCGGCTAGGTGGCCTGCGCCTGCCCGGCCGGCGTGCGCTCGGGGCGAAGCAGATCTGCCGGATCCACACCGCGACGCCGCCCGCGGGCCGGCGTCAGCCGGCGCTGCAGCGCCCCCAGGACGACCTCGGTGGCGACCGAGAGCAGCGCCACCAGCACGGCCCCGGCGTACAACATCGCGTAGTCCTGCCGGCCGTAGCCGTCGACCAGGAACCGGCCCAGCCCACCACCAGCGACGAGGGCGGCCAGCGTGGCGGTGGCCACGACCTGCACGGTGGCGGTGCGAATTCCGGCGGCGATCAGCGGTACGGCGAGCGGTACCTCGACCCGGCGCAGCAGCTGACCACTGGTCATGCCCATTCCGCGGGCGGCCTCCTTGACCTCCGCGTCGACGCCGCGCATGCCTACGTAGGCGTTGGTCAGGATGGGCGGTACGGCGAACAATGCCAGCGCGATCACCGTCGCCCGGTTGCCGAAACCGACCGGGGAAACGGCCAGCAGCACCAAGATAGCGACCACCGGGATCGCCCGGCCAGCGTTGGAGACGTTGATCGCCAGCGCGCCACCGCGGCCGATATGGCCCAGCCAGAGGGCCACCGGCAGGGCGACCGCCGCGGCGATGAGCACGGCGGCGGCAGAGAGCTCGACGTGCTCGAGCATCCGGTGCCCTACGCCGTCGGTGCCGCTCCAGTTGCTGGCGTCGATTAGCCAGCGCACCGTGTCGGCAACCATGCTCATTTCCGGCTCACGCGGCCACGCCTCGGGTCCAGGGCGTCAGCACTCGCTGCAGGCCGAGCAGCAACAGGTCGGCGATGACGGCCAGCGCCACGCACAGCAGCGAGGCGGTGAGCACCTGCGCCCGGTACAGGCTGTTGAGCCCCTGGAAGATGAGGTCACCGAGCCCGCCGTACCCGACGTACCCGCCGATGGTCGTCAGCGCGATCGTGGACACGGTGGCGACCCGCAGCCCGGCCAGGATCGCCGGCAGCGCGAGCGGCAGCTCCACCCGCAGCAACAGCCGCAGGGACCCGTAGCCCAGCCCGCGCGCGGCCTCCACCACGTCGGCCGGCACGCCCGCCAGTCCGGCGGCGACGTTGCGCACCAGGATCACCAGTGTGTACGCCGTCAGCCCGATCTCCACCGTCAGCGGCTTGAGCCCGGTCACCGGCACCAGCGCGACGAACAGGGCGAGCGAGGGGATGGTGTACAGGACCCCGGCAAGGGCCAGGATCGGTCCGGCCGTCCGGCGCCGACGGGTGGCGAGCAGCGCCAGCGGGAAGGAGATCAGCAACCCCACGCTCACCGACACCAAAGTCAGCGAGATGTGCTGCCTCGTCGCGGCCTCGATCGCGTCGTAGTGTCCCGAGAGGTACTTCCACGACAGCCACGGGTTCGGCACGCCCGAGCTGTCTGCCAGCACACCCGGTCCAGGGAGCACATGTGGACGCTACCGCCGCCACACCCGCCCGGCCCAGCAGCCGGTCTAGCGACGGCGCGCCAATGATCCGGCTGGACCGGCTGGCCAAGCGCTACCCCGACGGAACCACCGCGGTCGAGGAGCTCACCCTCGACATCGCCGACGGCGAGCTGGCGGTGCTGGTCGGGCCATCCGGCTGCGGCAAGACGACGACCATGAAGATGGTCAACCGGCTGATCGAGCCCAGCTCCGGCCGGGTCTTCTTGGCCGGCGAGGATGTCACCAAGGCCGATCCGGTTGCCCTGCGCCGGCGGATCGGCTACGTAATCCAGCAGGTCGGGCTCTTTCCGCACCAGACCATCAACGCCAACGTCGCCACCGTGCCCTCGCTGCTGGGTTGGGACCGGCGGCGGACCGCCGCCCGCGTCGCCGAGCTGCTGGAGCTGGTGGGCCTAGACCCCGGCCAGTACGGCGGGCGCTATCCGCACCAGCTCTCCGGCGGTCAGCGACAGCGGGTGGGCGTGGCCCGGGCGCTGGCGGCCGACCCCCCGGTGCTGCTCATGGACGAGCCGTTCGGCGCCGTCGACCCGATCGCGCGGGACCGGCTGCAGGCGGAGTTCCTCCGCCTGCAAGCGGAGGTCCGCAAGACCACCATCTTCGTCACCCACGACATCGAGGAGGCGGTGCGCCTAGGCGACCGGATCGCCGTGCTGCGCCAGGGCGGCGTGCTGGAGCAGTACGCCGACCCCGCCACCTTGCTGGGCAGCCCGGCTTCGCCGTTCGTGGCCGACTTCGTCGGCGCGGACCGCGGGCTGAAGCGGCTCGCAGTGACGGCCATCGACGTCGCCGAGCTGGACAAGCCACCGGTGGTCGCGGTCGACGACCGGCTGGTCGACGCCCGCCGTGCCCTCAACGGCGCCAGCGCGCGGTGGGCGGTGGTGCTCGATGCCTCCGGGACGCTGCACGGATGGATAGGGGTGGAACAGGCCGTCGGCGACGGCGTCGTTGCCGACCGGGCGCATCGGATGGAGGCCTGGGTGCCGGCCGACGCCAGCCTGAAGACCGCGTTCTCGGTGATGCTCCAGTACGACGCGGGCTGGGTGGCCGTGCTTGACGGCGATCACTACCTCGGCGTGCTCACTCCGGGTTCACTGCACGCCGGCCTGCGGCGCTCGGTAGAGTCCCGCGAGTCCGGCATCGAGCCGGCAGCGGTGTCGTTGGACCAGGCCGGTGAGGTCTAGCTAGGACTGGGCGCCGCTCCGGTGTAGGACAGGCCCCTGGCCCGACCTCGGCGCAACGGCAAAGGACCCTCGCCGCCGCAACGCTGGCCCCCACCACCTGGGCCACCAGCTTGATTCCGCCCCGACCGACCGCTCGCGCCTGCGCACCCAATAGCAACCGCCACTGCCGCTCGTTCAGATGCGGCCTGATCTCCGTCAGCACGCCCGCCAACCGATCCTGCCGGGCGGACAGCCGTCCGCCGCGGCGGTTGAGGAAGAACGCCGTCGTGGCGCCGGCGCCGGGCCACCCGGTCCGTTCGTCCAGCCGGGCCGTGTAGGCCTCGCGTAGCTGGGGGTGCAGCTCGACCTGACGGGGTTTGGCGCCCTTGCCGTAGAAGCGGACGTTGCCCTTCCGGGTCGAGAGGCGCACGTCGTCGAGGTCGAGGGTGACCGTCTCGCCGTTGCGGGCGCCGGCGTAGAACGGGGTCAGGATCAGTGCCCGGTCGCGGGCGGACTCGACGGTGCCGGCGGCGCGCAGCCAGCGGGTGACGGCCCGGCCGATCAGGGCGCGCGGGGCGAGGGGCGCCAGATCGAGGCGCTGCGCGGCGGCGGGGCCAAGGCCGGTACGGGTGTAGAAGTCGTCGACGGCGGCCAGGGCGTTGTTGATGGTGGCGTTGGAGCGTTTGAGCACCGCGGCCGGGTGGGTCCGGTACTCCCGCACGTGCCCAGTCTCGGGCAGTGCTTCGGCTAGCGGTTCACCCTCGACGTCGGCGGTGGCCAGCCAGGCCAGGTAGCCGCGGATTTGGAGGCGTAGGTGCGTCGGGTCGCCTCCGACAGCGGCGCCCCGGCCAGCTGCTCTCGAGGTAGCCGGCCTGGAGGGCCCCCCTACAGGTGGGAGCGGGACCGGCGCCCGCCCACGGCGAGGCGCCGCACCGTACGGGTCCGTGTTCTCGGAAGCTGCTCCGGTGGGCTGGGTGCCCGAAGTCGCCGCGTTCTCGGAAGGCACACCTCGGCGAGCGCAGCACCCGTTGCACCGGTGGGCCGATCCAGGGGCATATGCGTCGAAGACCAGTCGCGACCCGTAGACGGGCACCCACAGCGCTGCCAGCACCAGGGTGCGCATCGAGACCCGGGGACTGGTGAGCACAAACCCTCCGGCGACGACGGTCCGGTCACATGCGCGTACTCCCAGAGTGCCGTTGGACGGGTAGGAGGGGTCACGGCCGCGACGGGCCGGCTCAGCCCGCCGGAAGCCACGTGCGTGCGGCCGCGACGAGTGCCGAGACCCCGGTCGTGATCATCGGCTCGA
>JADGOU010000301.1 GCA_017882835.1 Frankiaceae bacterium
GCATCACGCGCGAAATCAGCTCGCCGGAGTCGCGCCGGTACAGCCAGCACTGTTCCGCATCGGTTTCGACGTACGGCGAGCGTGTAGCAACCCGCAGCACGCCAGTGGGCCGCGGAGCGGTGAACTTCATCATGCAGGGTCTGGCGTATGCCGGGGCCGATCCGCGTGCGGGGCAGCGCAGCCCGCAGGAGCTGGCGGCAGTGCTGGCTTGACAACGTGAAGGTGCTGTGCCGGCAGGCCGGGATGCATCTCAGCGACGATGACGAAGACCTCCCTGGACCCTGGATTCGATTTGGGTGGTTTACGTCTACCGACTGAATGGCCTTGAGATTCCTCAAAAGGCCCTGGTCGAGCGCGAGCGACTTCGCTAGCCACCGGCCATCATGAACAGCGCAAGGCAGCGCGTGGCTGAAGACCCGTCACGGCTCCGGGAGTTGGCACCTCAGTGGAGGGTGCTCTGACCCGGGGCAGCGGTGTTCGCACGGCGCCCAGTACTCGTGCCCTGGCTTCGACGCCGTCCGGCCACGTTGAGCAAGCGGCAGGGGTTGCGTTCATGGAGGTGGGACTGCGCCGTTATGTTGTCGCCACGAACGCCGGAACCGTCGCGGTGGTTCTGCGTGCGCTGTTGGGCGAGCTTCTGTGCCTTCAGCCTCGCGGACACCACCCGACCCGGGACTGTACCGGCCGCGCCGGAGGGCGTAGTCGTGACGCTAGCGCATGGTGCACGTCCTGAACGGTTCGTCTCCGAGCTGGCGCGCTCGTTCGCCCACGGGGACAGAGGCGGCGAGCAGCAGTCGCATACGTGTCATTGCGAGATGTCACAGACGGCCGGCCCGATCGGTTCAGCCCGGTGCCGGCTTCGGGCCGGTGAACCACTTCGCGGGCCGGTGCGTGCTCCACGCTGGCATCCGACACGCTGTGGAGGACTCATGCCAACGACCAGCCGGGCACCGGCATCTCGGCGCGGTATGGACCTCGAGCACCACGGAGGTCTCGGTTCAGCTCCCGCACCGTGCCGCGCACCAGCGTGATGCTCGCCGTCGGCGACCAGCTCGGAAGCACCCACGTCGATGTAGTAGCCCGAGCCGCGACGTAGGTGGTTCATGAACAGGCCGGAGTTGCCCGGATGGCGTCGTGACCGGGATTGGAACTTGTGCATGATCCGGCACGGCGGCGACGCGAAGACATGTCGGTGACGCCGTTGCGCGACCGCCCAGTCCATGCCCACGTTGGCGCCGATCATCCGCACATCGCGCACGAGCTGAACGGACGGAAGCACCCGATGCCCGCCGGATCTCGTCGCGAACGGGAGGGATGTTCCTTCGCATCGCAGCAACGGCGCCACGCTGCGACCCGGTCGGACACTGTCCTCCCAACCCCCCACTGCGAAGGACGTGCGTCCGGTCCCGGACCACCGGCAGAGCAGACTGCTGTTTCGACGTCCTGCCCCGCCCGACTAACAGCACGCGCATCGCGGGAGGCCGTCACCGGGACGTGGTCGGCGGGGAGGGGTCCTGCCGTCGGTTGGAACGGATGGCTAGGAGCAGGCCGAGCGCGGCGAGCACGGCGCCGGTCCCCTCCGCGTACGCCGAGGGGAGCTTTCCCGGGGCATCCCAGCTCGGCTCGTACATCCGGGGCAGCGGGCCGAGCTGACCGACGTTCACGTAGCGGTAGAGCAGCACCGCGGCGAACGCGGAGGCGGCGACGAGCAGGGCGGTGAGCCAGCTGACCGGGCGGCGACGGAGCAGCAGCCATCCGGCGACGAGCAGAGCGACGGCCGCCTGCGCCCGGAACAGCTGCCCTTCGGTCACCCACCCGCCTGCCGCGCCGTCGTAGAAGTGGGCGTCCCGCAGGTGGACGACCGCGTCGACGATGAGCGCGGCGGCGGTCGCGAGGACCAACAGCCACTGGAATGTTCGTACGACGCGGGACGCCCGGCGCGGAAGGACCCGTCCGCCTCGCAACCGCATGCGTAGCCCCGACGATGCCTGCGTCAGGCGTTGACCGGTGACAGCGCGGCGCTCAGTAGGTGCTGCCACCGGAGCTCCCCGACGACGAACTCGGCCCGGAGGAGGACGACGTGCCCGTGCCGCCGGAACCGGCCGCGCCCACCGTGATGTGGGTGTCCATTCCCTTGCTCTTGTGTCCGTCAACGGGGCAGTAGATCTCGTAACTGCCGTTCTGCAGCGTGACGGTCACGGAGCCCGACGACCCGGGGCTCAGCGTCGCAGTGCTTTGATCGGAGATCCCGGGACCGTCGATGGTCAGCGCGTGCGGGAACTTGCCGGTGTTGTCGGCGACGAAGGTGTACGCACCGGGCGGGAACGACGAGCGGTCCAGCTTGATGTTGAACTCGTCCTCGCTCACGGTCACCTTCGTTCCCTCGCCCGCCGCACTCGCCGACTGGCTACTCGGCGAAGCGCCGGCAGGCGCCGACGAAGCGCTCGTCGACGTCGCGCTCTTCGACGACCCGCAGGCTGCGAGCAGCAGCAGCGCGACAGAGAGCAGCCCGAGGCGTGCCGGGGCGAAGTGCTGGGTGTTTCGCGGTGATCCCATCGGGTCTCCCTGTCGTCGTCGCCGGCGGTGCTTCCGGGTGTGGGGTACGCGGGCGCACTTCGAAGCACGGACGCCCCCGTCGTTCGGTTCATCCGGCCCCTCGACGGGTCTCGGCGGTCTTCCGGGCGGGCGCGAATGAGGGAGGTGAACCTCCGCCACCGACGATCCGTGGTTTCGCATGTGGGCAGCGTCGGGTCGGCGTATTCCGGAGTACTTTCCGCCCTGTGTGCCCGAGCACGGCGTAGCGCTGTTCGGATTCATACTGCGGCTCGTCGACGGCGACCGGCAGCGCGCCGAGGACGTCGTGCACGAGACGCTGCTGCGCGCCTGGAAGCATCCCGCGGCGCTGCACCCCTATCGGGAAAACCCGCGGCCCTGGCTGTTCACGGTCGCCCGCCATCTCGTCATCGACGAGCGGCGAGCACGCCGCACGAGCCCCGCCGTGCCCACCTTCACCCGCCTACGGCATAGCTGGTACGGCGTGTCGCGGCCCCCGGTGATGCCGACGGCGGGTGAAGGTGCGCGTCCGAGCGTCCGAGGTAAACGCCAAAGCCCGCCACGGGGGGGAAGTCGCACCCGAGGTGTATCAGCCGTCGCGGGTTCGAGCTCTTGGTGCTATAGGTAGATGCGTCGTGTGGCCGCCGACTTCGGCGGTGCTGCACGCAGGCGAGTCGGGGCATTGCCGGCGTGGGACGCGGAGACCTACGAGGCGTGACTCGTCACCTTCCGTCCCATGCATTGGAGACCGGCCGTGCCGTCTGTCGCTGGCCTCATCCCCGCTCGGCGGGTCGCCTTCGGGGCCCTGGTTGCCCTGGCCGTCGCGACAGGGGGCTCGGTTGCGTCCGCCCAGGAATCCGGTGACGCACCCGGAGCACCCGGGGGTGGTTCGTCGTGGACCACCGGCGACAAGATCGCCCTGGGCACGGCGTCCGGGACCGCGTCCCCAGTGTGGTTCACCGTCGCCAACGGCGTCATGACGGAGGTGTTCTACCCGCGGGCGGACGTGCCCAACGTGCAGGACCTGCAGTACGTGATCAGCGACGGCGCCACCTTCGTCGAACTCGAGCGGGATGCCACGACGCATGCCGTGTCTATGCCGGACGAGCGGGCGCTGGAGTACTCGGTCACGAACACGGCCAGGAGCGGCCGCTACCGCCTGACGAACACCTACGTCACCGACCCGACGCGGGCGACGGTCGAGGTCCGGACCCACTTTCAATCCCTCGACGGCGGCAGCTACCGGCTGTACGTGCTGTACAACCCGTCGCTGGCCGGCGGCAGTGGCAACGACACCGGATCGTGGGACGCGACGAACGGCGCGCTGGTCGCCAGCGACAGCCAGCCGCTGTTCAGCACCCCCCTTCCGCCCGTGCAGGTCGCGTCATCGCTGCAGTCCTCCACCGGCTTCGCGCTGCACTCGACCGGATACAGCGGCACGCCCAGCGACGGCTACCAGGACATCGCCGCCCACCAGCAGCTGACCCGGCAGTACGACCGGGCCGCCACGGGCGGCAACATCACCCAGACCGCCCAGAT
>JADGOU010000302.1 GCA_017882835.1 Frankiaceae bacterium
CGACGGCTACGGCGTGATCCCGGCCGGGGCGGCCCGGGAGCACTTCACCGCCGCCCGCTGGCGGGCGGTGGTCACCGACGCCGCCGGTGCGGTCACCGCCGTGCCGAGGGCCAGCTACACCCCCTCGGCCGATCTGAACCGGCAGCTGCATGTGGCCGACCGGCGGTGCGGCTTCCCCAGCTGCGGGGCCGCGGTCTGGTTCTGCGACGCCGACCACAACCGGCCCTATGACTCCGGTGGCGTGCACCGACGCGGACAACTGCGGGCTGCTCTGCCGGCGGCACCACCGGCTCAAGACCTTTACTACCTGGTCCTGGCGGCGCGGGGACGACGGTGGGATCGAGTGGATCGACCCGAACGGGGTGCGCTGGGACCGGAGCCGATCCGGTACCTGATGCCGGAGGTCCCGGAGTCCGACGTCCCGAAGTCCGACGTCTCGAAGTCCGACGTCTCGGATTCGGAGGTCCCCGTCGCGAAGGCCCCCGAGCCGCCGAAGCCGGAGGCCTGCAGTGGTGACCCGCCGTTCTGATCTCTATCCGCAGGTCGCGGCCGGTCGATCGGTGCTCGACCGCCGCTGACCTGCGAAGGCGGAGCTGGTGGTGAAGGCCATCGCCGGACTGGTCTCGGCGTCGCACCGTCATCCGGACCTCGCTCGCGCCTCCGAGAATCGGTTCGTCACCGAGCACCATCGGGCATTGCGGGTCATTCTGGATCGGGCGGTGGCCCGCGGCGAGGTGCCTGGCTGGACGCGACCTCGATCTGCTGACTGCCGTCGTACCGGTCAACTATCACCGATTGCTGCTCACGACTCGACCGCTGCTGCCATGACTACCTCGAGCGCGTCGTCGACGAGGAGCTCCTCCCGCTCGCCACCGCGCCCCTGCCCGAGCAGCGATGCGGAGCCTGCACTGCCAGTTTGAAGGGAAGCTGTGTCCACTGCCTCACCGATGTCCGACCGACCCGTCCGGCCGACTCGGCCGCGCCCGAGCAGAGTCATCTTGGTCTGGCCCTAGCAATCATCTCCACGGCCAGCTCATGGTCGTGCTGGACGCGACGATCGTGAACATCGCGCTGCCCTCCATTCGGCGCGACCTGCACTTCTCGGTCACCGGACTGGAGTGGGTGATCAACGCCTATGCGCTGGCCTTCGGCGGCCTGCTGCTGCTCGGTGGCAGGGCGGTGATTTGTTCGGCCGGCGGCGGATGTTTGTGGCCGGCGTGATGCTGTTCACCATCGCCTCGCTGGCGGGCGGCTTCGCCACCAGTCAGGCGCAGCTGGTCGCGGCTCGCGTCGCCCAGGGCGTGGGTGGCGCCATCGCCTCGCCAACAGCACTGTCGCTGATCACCAGCACGTTCCCAGAAGGACCCCGCCGCAACAAGGCGATGGGCGTGTACGCCGCGATGTCCGGCGCGGGCGGCGCGCTCGGGCTGCTGCTCGGCGACATCCTCACCGACTTGGCCTCCTGGCGCTGGGTGCTGTTCGTCAACGTCCCGATCGGCCTGCTGGTCGCCGTTGTCGCGCCCCGTGTACTGGGTGAGTCGGAGACCCGGGCCGGCCGGCTCGACCTGCCCGGCGCCTTACTCTGTCACCGGCGGCATGACCCTGCTGGTCTACGGCCTCACGCACGCCGCGACCAAGGGCTGGACCGACCAGGTCACGCTGACCGCACTCGGCGTCGCCGTCGCTCGCGGCTGTCGACCTGTTCTGGCTGTCGTTCATCGAGGCGGACACCGATTACTGGAAGGTGCCGCTGCCTACGCTGTTCATCGCCATGGGCATGGGCACGTCCTTCGTGCCGCTGACGTTGACCGCCGTCTCCGGCGTACGCCGGGACGAGGCCGGACTGGCCTCCCCACTGCTCATCACCGGCCAGCAGATCGGCGAGTCGCTCGGACTGGCCATCCTGGTGACCGTCTCCACGAGCGCAACCAGCACCAAGCTGGCGCATCTGCTCGGCTCCGGCAGCGCGACCGCCGCGAGCGGTACGCCGGGGGCAGCGGGTGGTGTCCCCCGCGCCGTGCTCAACCAGGCGGTGACCCGCCGGCTACGGCGCTGCCTTCCGGGTGGCTGCCGTGATCGCGCTGCTCGCGGTGATCATTTCTCTGGTGGTGATCCG
Organism: Frankiaceae bacterium; assembly: GCA_017882835.1. Lineage (GTDB taxonomy): Bacteria > Actinomycetota > Actinomycetes > JADGOU01 > JADGOU01 > JADGOU01. The sequence goes on from JADGOU010000302.1 coordinate 2,117, forward strand.
GGTGCGCCGCCAGGACCTGCCCGCAGAGGGCGCGCCGGTCCTGGCCTGGGGCGCGCCCCGATGCGACCGTGGTAGCCACGAGCCTCGGCTCCGGCCGCATCGGGCGGCCGGGTCGACCCAGCGGGTCACGCGGGATAGAGGGTCACCTCGGTCGCCTTCACCGATGCCCAGACCGGCACTCCGGGGGCCAACCGCAGCTCGGCGACGGCGGCGGGGGTGACGTCGGCCAGCAACGGAACCGCCGCAGCAACCTGCACCCGGGCCCGGTCACCGTGCGGCTCCAGCCCGGTCACGGTGCCCGGCCAGGTGTTGCGCGGGCTGCCCTCTGGGCGATGGCGGTGCAGCGCGACCGCGGCCGGAGCAACGGCCGCAAACACGTCGCCCTCCGGTCCCTCGGCCGCCACCACCTCGCCGCCATCGGGCAACCGGACCCGATGGCCGGTCGCAGTGCGGGCGGCGGTGCCCCGCACCACGTTGAGGCCGACCAGCCGGGCGACGTAGTCGCTGCGGGGATGGCGGGCGACCTCGGCCGGTGGGCCCTGCTGGACCACCCGGCCGGCTTCGATGATCAATAGCCGGTCGGCCAGCACCATGGCCTCCACCGGCTCGTGCGTCACCAACAAGCCCACGCCGGCGAAGTCGGTCAGCCGGGCACGCAGTTCGCTACGCAGCGCCGCCCGGGTGCCGGCGTCCAGCGCGGCCAGCGGTTCGTCCAGCAGCAGCAGCCGGGGGGCGGGCGCCAGCGCGCGGGCCAGTGCCACCCGCTGCGCCTGCCCGCCGGAGAGCGCCCCGGGGCGCACCGGCGCGCTGGTGCCCAAACCGACTGTGTCCAGCCAGTGCCGGGCGACCCGGCGCGCCTGGGCCTTCGACGCGCCTCGGCAACGCAGCCCGAAGGCCACGTTGTCCAGGGCGGACAGGTGCGGGAAGAGCCGGTAGTCCTGGAACAGGACGCCGACCCGCCGGTGCTCGGCGGCCACCCGGTGGCCGCGCTCGGCGTCCTCGAGCACCTGACCGTCGAGGCTGACCTGCCCGGCGCGCAGCGGCACCAGCCCGGCCAGCGCCAGCAGCAGGGTGGACTTGCCGGCGGCGCTTGGACCCAAGACACCTAGGGTTTCTCCCGGCGTGGCGACCAGGTCGACGTCGAGCGTCCAGGACCCGCGCTCCACCTGCACGTGCGCCTGCAGCGTCACCGCCCGCCGAGCCATCGCTGGCGCAGACCCACCAGCACGGCCAGGCACACCGCCAGCAGCAGCACGCTCAACGCCACCGCCGCCGCCGGATCCCGCTCCAGCGCCAGGTAGACCTCCAGCGGCATGGTCCGGGTCCGGCCCGGGAAGCTGCCGGCGAACGTGATCGTCGCCCCGAACTCCCCCAGCGCCCGGGCCCAGCAGAGCACCATTCCGGCGACCAGGCCCGGCAGCACCAATGGCAACGTGACCCGGCGGAAGGTCACCCACCGGCTGGCACCGAGCGTGGCCGCCGCCTCCTCCAGCCGCGGATCCGTTCCGCGCAGCGCCCCCTCCACCGCCAGCACCAGGAACGGCATGGCGACGAACGCCTCCGCCACCACGACTCCGGCCGGGGTGAACGGCAGCCGGACCCCGACACCGGCGTCCAGCCAGTGCCCGACCACGCCGCGCCGGCCGAAGGCGAGCAGCAGGGCGACGCCACCGACGACCGGGGGCAACACGAGTGGCAGCGTGACCAGGGCGCGCACCAGCCGCATACCGCGGTATTCTCCCCGCGCCAGCACCCAGGCCAGCGGTACGCCGAGCAGCGCGCAGACCGCGGTGGCGGTGGTGGCCGTCAGCAGCGACAGCCGCAGAGCGGCGCGCGCCTCCGGCGTACCGAGCGCCGTCCCGAGGCCGGTCCAGGGCGCTCGGACCAGCAAAGCCGCCAGCGGCAGGGTCAGGAAGCCCAGCCCGATTCCGGCCGGCACCGCGATCGGCCACGGGATCGGTGCGCCGCCTCG
>JADGOU010000303.1 GCA_017882835.1 Frankiaceae bacterium
CCGCCCGGCCGCCCATCGCTCGGCCGCCCACCGCTCGGAGGTCCTCGTGGCGCAGACCAGTCCGCTTGCCGGTAAGCCCGCTCCTGCGGACATCCTTGTTGACGTCGACGCACTGATCCGGGCGTACTACGACCGGGCGCCGGACCCCGGCGTACCGGCCGAGCGGGTGTCTTTCGGCACCTCCGGGCACCGGGGTTCGTCCCTGGCCGGCACCTTCAACGAACGCCACATCCTGGCCATCAGCCAGGCCATCTGCGAGTACCGCCAGCGCCACGGCATCGACGGCCCGCTGTTCGTCGGCGTGGACACGCACGCGCTGTCCGAGCCGGCGCTGCGATCGGCGCTGGAGGTGCTGGCGGCCAACAACGTGCAGGTGCGGCTGGAGGCCACCGGCGGCCCAACCCCGACGCCGGTGATCTCGCACGCGATCCTGGCAGCGAACCGCGGGGGCGGTGGCGGTGCTGGCGGGCAGGCCGACGGCATCGTCATCACCCCGTCCCACAACCCGCCGGCCGACGGCGGCTTCAAGTACAACCCCCCCAACGGCGGCCCGGCCGACACCGACATCACCACCTGGATGCAGGACCGGGCGAACGCGCTGCTGGCCGATGACCTGCGCGGGGTGCAGCGGGTGCCCTACGAGCGGGCGCGGGCGGCGGACTGCGTGCGCACAATCGATTTCATCTCGCCGTACGTCGAGGACCTCCCGGCCGCGATCGACATCGACGCCATCCGCTCGGCCGACGTGCGCATCGGGGTCGACCCACTCGGCGGCGCGGCGCTGCCGTACTGGCAGGCGATCGCCGAGCGGCACCGGCTGGACATCACCATCACCAACGACGTGGTCGACCCGACCTTCGGCTTCATGGCCGTGGACTGGGACGGCAAGATCCGGATGGACTGCTCGTCGCCGTACGCCATGGCCCGGTTGGTCGGGCTCAAGGACGACTTCGACTTGGCGGTGGGCAACGACACCGACAGCGACCGGCACGGCATCGTGACCAAGGCCGGACTGCTCAACCCGAACCACTACCTGTCGGCGGCGATCAGCTACCTGTTCGCCTCGCGACCGCAGTGGCCGGCGTCGACGGCGGTGGGCAAGACGCTGGTGAGCAGCAGCATGATCGACCGGGTCGCGGCCGAGCTGGGGCGCGATCTGCTGGAGGTGCCGGTCGGGTTCAAGTGGTTCGTCGACGGGTTGCTGGATGGCTCGCTGGGCTTCGGTGGCGAGGAGAGCGCCGGGGCGTCGTTCCTGCGCCGTGATGGTGGGGTGTGGACCACCGACAAGGACGGCCTGCTGCTCTGCCTGCTGGCCGCGGAGATGACGGCGGTGACCGGGCGCGACCCGGGTGAGCGCTACCGCGAGCTGACCGCGCGGCATGGCGACCCGGCGTACTCCCGGGTGGATGCCCCGGCGAACGCCGAGCAGAAGGCCCGGCTCAAGGCGCTGTCCGCCGACCGGCTGCAGATCGAGTCCGTGGCCGGGGACCGGGTGGTGGCGGTGCTGGACAAGGCACCCGGCAACGGGGCCGCCATCGGCGGGGTCAAGGTGGTCACCGAGCAGGCCTGGTTCGCCGCCCGGCCGTCCGGCACCGAGGACGTCTACAAGATCTACGGCGAGAGCTTTCGCGGGCCGGACCACCTGGCCCGGGTGCTCGCCGACGCTCAGACCGTCGTGGACGACGCCCTGGCCTGACGCGGTCGCGGTCGGCTCGCTCGAACCGACGCCGCCAGGGATCACATGCTGGCGATCAGCTTCTCCACTCGGTCGTCCACCGACCGAAACGGGTCCTTGCACAGCACGGTGCGCTGCGCCTGGTCGTTGAGCTTGAGGTGCACCCAGTCGACGGTGAAGTCGCGCCGCTTCTCCTGCGCCCGCTTGATGAACTCCCCGCGCAACCGCGCCCGGGTGGTCTGCGGCGGCACCGACTTGGCCTCGAAGATCGCCAGGTCGTTGCAGACCCGGTGGACGGCGCCCTTGCGCTCCAGCAGGTAGTACAGCCCGCGCTCCCGGTTTACGTCGTGGTACGCGAGGTCGAGCTGGGCCACCTTCGGTGAGGACAGCGGCAGGTCGTACTTGCCGCGGTAGCGCTCGATCACCTGGTACTTCGTCACCCAGTCGATTTCCCGGTCGACCAGATCGAGGTCGCCGGTCTCGACCGCGGTCAACGTCCGGCCCCAGAGCTCAAGCACCCGCTCGGTGACGGGGTCGGCTCCCCGACGGGCCAGGAAGTCGGCCGCCTTCTCGTAGTACTCGCGCTGAATCTCCAACGCACTGGCCTCGCGCCCGTTGGCCAGCCGCACCCGTCGGCGCCCGGTGATGTCGTGCGAGACCTCGCGGATGGCCCGGATGGGATTCTCCAGCGTCAGGTCGCGGATGATCACGCCGGATTCGATCATGCGCAGGACCAGGTCCGCCGTACCGATCTTGAGCAGCGTGGTGACCTCGTTCATGTTCGAGTCACCGACGATGACGTGCAGCCGGCGGAACCGCTCCGCGTCGGCGTGCGGCTCGTCCCGGGTGTTGATGATCGGCCGCGACCGGGTGGTGGCCGAGGAGACGCCTTCCCAGATGTGCTCGGCCCGCTGACTGACGCAGTACACAGCGCCACGCGGGGTCTGCAGCACCTTGCCGGCGCCACAGATCAGCTGCCGGGTCACGAGGAACGGGATGAGTACGTCGGCCAGCCGGGAGAACTCACCGTGCCGGCCGACCAGGTAGTTCTCGTGGCAGCCGTAGGAGTTGCCGGCCGAGTCGGTGTTGTTCTTGAACAGGTAGATGTCGCCGGCGATGCCCTCCTCGCGCAGCCGGCGCTCGGCGTCCATGAGCAGCCCTTCGAGGGTCCGCTCCCCCGCCTTGTCGTGCGTCACCAGGTCGACGAGCGAGTCGCACTCCGGCGTGGCGTACTCCGGGTGCGAGCCCACGTCGAGGTAGAGCCGGGCGCCGTTCTTGAGGAAGACGTTGCTGGAGCGGCCCCAGGACACCACCCGACGGAACAGGTAGCGGGCGACCTCATCCGGGGAGAGCCGGCGCTGGCCGCGGAACGTGCACGTGACGCCGTACTCGTTCTCCAGACCGTAGATCCGCCGTTCCATGACGAAAGCCTATGCGCGGTCTGCGGTCCCGGCGCCGCCGTCAGTCGGTGGAGCGGGCGCGGCGGGTCTCCCGGCGGTTGGCCCGGTCGATGGCCTCGACCAGCTGCTCCTTGGTCATCGACGAGCGGCCCTCGACGCCGAGGCGCTTGGCCAAGTCGTAGAGATGCCGCTTCGAGGCGTTGGCATCCACACCGCCGGCGGTCCGCCCGCCTGGCCGGGCCGCCGCGCCACCCTTGGCGGCCTGGTCGTCCGACAGACCCTTGTGCTCCTTGGGCTCCCAGTGGTCAGCGACCTTCTCGAAGCTGTGCTTGAGGCTGTCGAAGGCGGTACGCCGGGAGCGCTCGCCTTCGCCGTACTGCTCCTCGGCGGACTCCAGCGTCCTGGCGAAGGTGCGCTGCGCTTTCTATAGCGAGCGCCGCACGGTGGACGGGATGTCGTCGCGACGATCCTTCGGCATGATCAACCTCCGATTGCCACCTTGGCGCAACGTGCCCGCAGCGCGCCGGTTCGACCGGACTGCCGGTCAGGCGGCTCAGCCGGTGCCGGCGACCAGCTCGCTGCGGGCCTCGTAGACCGGCACGGTGATCGGCGCGCTGGTACGCGTCACGGTGCCGTCGACCGGTTGGTCGGCACCGCCGTTGACCCGGTACGTCGCGCCCCACACCGCGGTGACGGTCACCGCCCGGGGACCGGTGGTGCGGTAGGTGTAGGTGACGTCCTTGTTCGGATACGTGCCGCCGGGCAGGGTGGCCGTCTGCGTGACGCCGGGCTCAAACGTCCAGGTCCAGCGCAGCGGCTTGGGCGTCACGGTGATGTGCAGGCCGGCGAGGTCGAAGCCGGCCGGTGACGCCGGGCCGGAGCCAGCGTCGAAGATCGTGGGGAGGTTGACCAGGGTGCCACCGGGCGGTTGGAAGCTCGGGCTCGGCGCCGGCAACGGCAGGGACTCCAGGTAGTTGCGGACCGCGCCGGTGATGTCGAGTGGTGGCGCCG
>JADGOU010000304.1 GCA_017882835.1 Frankiaceae bacterium
CGGTCGCCGCGGCGCTGACCGGCGTTGCGGTCGGCTCTGCCAGCGCTTCCACGGCGCAGGTCCGGAGTGCGGCGGCTCGCCCGGTCGCGACCACCGCGCATGCCGCACAGGTCAACTTGCTGTCCCCGAACGGGCTGAGGTGGTACTGAGGTGGAACTAGCAGTCCTGGAACTAGTTAGTACTCCGACGCCAGCATCTCAAGTCGCGCCGCCCTCGTGTCGAAGGTGCGTAGGACCCGTCTTTGGCGACTCCGGTGGAGGTCGAGGACGGGTCCTGCCCGGCTAGACAGGGGCGTCATCGAGTAGCGCTGCCGCGGGAGGGTGAGCGTAGGTGGTCGAAGCCGCGTCGGATACGCCACGGGCGGTCGCTCGCCCCGGACGGGGATCATCGGACGCCCGCACCGACGCCCTCATCGGTGCGATGCTGCTGGCCACCGCAGCGCTGTGGGTGCCGGCGCATCGGCTGCACCCCGGCGGGGTCGGCTTCTCGAGCACCTGGGCCGTGCTCACGCTCGGATTCGTTCTGGCGGGCATGCAGGCCACCCAACTGCACGTCGAGATCGGTCGCCAGGCGTACTCGGTCTCGCTCAGCGAGACCCCGCTGGTGATCGGCCTGGTGCTGCTGGCACCCACCTGGCTGCTCATCGCCAGCCCGCTCGGTGCCGCTATCGCCATGCTGATCCAGCGCAACGCGCCGCGGAAGACGTGGTTCAACGTGGCACTGTCTGCCCTCGAGCCGATGGTCGCCGCCACGGTTTTTGGCGGGATGCTGACTGCCAGCGAGTCGGGTCCATGGATGTGGCTGGCGGCGTTCGTCGCCATCCTTGTCGTAGGCACGGTCGACGGTGTGGCGGTCACTGCGGTGATCTCGCTGCAGAACGGAAGGCCAACCCCGACCGAGGTGCGCACGGCAGTGGCGACCTTCGTGGCCAGCGCCACCCTGAACACCACCATCGCCCTGCTCATCGTGATCGTTTTGCAGGCCGAACCCGGCGGGCTGATTCTGGTGGCTGCCCTGGGCGCCGTCCTGGTGGCCGCCTACCGCGCGTACGCCAAGCTGCTGCGCCGGCACGAGAGCCTGGGCCTGCTCTACGAGTTCCAGGAAGCCATCGACTGGACCGCGGCCTCGGACGAACTGGTCCAGGAGTTGCTGCGCGAGGCCCGCAGGCTGCTGCGAGCGGAACGTGCCGCCATCCGACTGGCCCCGGTGGACTCCGCCGACCACACCGACGTCACCGTGATGCTCGACGAGTACGACCGCGCCGAGACAGTGCTGACCGGACCGGAGGTCCTGGGCACGCTGCGAGCCCGGGTGCTGGCCGATGCCGCCGTGCTGGCACCGCAGGGCACCAAGGACGCCGAGGTACGGCAGTGGCTGGAAGAGCAACACGTCCGCGACGCCATGATCGTCCCGCTGCGAGCGGAGAGCGGGGTGGTCGGCACGCTGGAGGTGGCCAACCGGCTGGGCGCAACCGGCACGTTCACCGCCGACGACCTGCAGCTGCTGGAGACCTTCGGAGCCCAGGCCGGTCTGGCGCTGCAGGCCGGTCGGCTACTCGACCAGCTGCGCTACGACGCCGAGTACGACGCGCTCACCGGACTGGCGAACCGCAGCCGGTTCCTGCACCGGCTAGAGCTGGCTCTGGAGGAGGCGGCCGGGCAGCCGGGCAGCGGACCGGCGGTGTTGCTGCTCGACCTCAACCGGTTCAAGATGGTCAACGACACCCTCGGCCACGACGTCGGTGACCGGCTGCTGCGCGCGGTGGGTGCGCGGATCGCGGCAGTAGTTCCGGCGCAGGCAACGGTGGCTCGCCTCGGCGGAGACGAGTATGCGGTCCTGCTGCCCCGTTGTGCCGCCGGCGAGGCCGACGCGCTCAGCGTGGCCGGGGCAGTACACCAAGCCCTCGACCAGCCGTTTCCGCTCGACGGCTTCAATCTCGACGCGTCCGCCGCAATCGGGGCGGCGTACTCGACCGAGGGTGGGCTGGACGCGACGACGATGTTGGCGCGCGCCGACATTGCGATGTACGCCGCAAAGAAGGCCCTACTGCCGGTTCAGACCTACAGCGCGGAGCTGGACCAGACCACCCCGCGGCGGCTGGCACTCGTCGGCGAGCTCCGGCACGCCATCGACCACGGTGGTCTGGTGCTGCACTACCAGCCCCAGGTGGCCCTGAGTACGCACACCCTGGCCGGGGTGGAGGCGCTGGTCCGCTGGCAGCACCCGCTGCACGGCCTGATCTATCCCGATGAGTTCATCCCGCTGGCGGAGCACACCGGGCTGATCACTGCGCTGACCACTGTCGTGCTGGACACGGCACTAGGGCAGTGCCGCGTCTGGTTGGACCAGGGTCGCCGGATCGGGGTGGCGGTCAACATCTCCGTCCGCGGACTGATCGACTCTGCCTTCCCCGACGAGGTCGCCGCGGTATTGGCGGCAACCAACGTGCCGGCGAGCCTGCTCACCTTGGAATTGACCGAAGGCAGCGTCATGACCGACCCGTCCCGTACGCTGCCCGTCCTACAGGCGCTGCACGAGCTGGGGGTGGAGCTGTCCATCGACGACTTCGGCACCGGCTACTCCTCACTGGCTTACCTCTCCCAGCTCCCGGTCGACGAGGTGAAGATCGACAAGTCGTTTGTCATGCAGATGGGCAGCGACGCCAGCTCCTGCACGATCGTGCACGCCGTTGTCGACCTCGGTCGCAACCTCGGTCTGCGGGTGGTGGCCGAGGGGGTCGAGGACGAAGCCAGCCGGGAGGCCCTGACGCAGATGGGCTGCGCCGTGGGCCAGGGCTACCTATTCAGCCGCCCGGTATCGGCGGAGGCGTTGCAGGCGTGGCTTTCTGCCGGGGCCGCGTACATCCCGGCACCACGATCGACGTTGATCCCGGAGCAGCTGATCCCGGAGCCGGCGGCCAGCGGCTAGCTCTGACCCGCCGCCCGCAGTCGGGCCTGGGCCCGCAGTGCACCGGCTCGCGCCTCCTCGTCATCGGCACCGGTTTGCTGCGCCCGCTCCAGCGCCGCCCGAGCCCGACCGGTGTCGATGTCCGTGGCCAGCTCGGCCACCTCCGCGAGGACGGATACGCCGGCGTCGGTGATCGACAGGAACCCACCGTGAACAGCGGCCACAACCTCGCTGCCGGCTTGCTTGATCCGCACCATGCCGCCCTCGGCGAGCTGGCCGAGCAGCGGCGTGTGCCGCGGCAGCACGCCGAGCTCCCCCTCGGTGGTCCGGGCGATGACCATGTCCGCCTCGCCGGACCAAACCTCTCGGTCGACCGCAACGACCTCCACGTGCAGCTCCGGCACCGGTTCTCCTCCTACCCGTCGGGTCGCGTCGTCGATCAGTGCTGGGATCAGTGAGTCGGTTCAGCCTGGCTTCTCCATCCGCTTGGCGTTCTCCACCACCTGCTCGATGCCGCCGCAGAGGAAGAACGCCTGCTCGGGCAGGTGATCGTACTCACCGTCGCAGAGCGCCCGGAACGACGAGACGGTCTCGGCCAGCGGCACGGTCTCGCCCTTGGTGCCGGTGAACTGCTCGGCGACGTAGAACGGCTGGGACAGGAACCGCTGGATCCGCCGGGCCCGGCCAACCAGCACCTTGTCCTCTTCCGACAGCTCGTCGATGCCCAGGATGGCGATGATGTCCTGGAGGTCCTTGTACCGCTGCAGGATCTCCTTCACCCGCTGCGCCACCGCGTAGTGCTCCTCGCCCAAGTGGCGAGGGTCGAGGATGCGGGACGTGGAGTCCAGCGGGTCGACCGCCGGGTAGATGCCAAGCTCGGAGATCGCCCGGGACAGCACGGTAGTCGCGTCCAGGTGGGTGAACGTGGTGTGCGGCGCCGGGTCGGTGATGTCGTCAGCCGGCACGTAGATGGCCTGCAGCGAGGTGATGGAGTGGCCGCGGGTGGAGGTGATTCGCTCCTGCAGCTGCCCCATCTCGTCGGCCAGCGTGGGCTGGTAACCGACGGCCGAGGGCATCCGCCCGAGCAACGTGGAGACCTCGGAGCCGGCCTGGGTGAACCGGAAGATGTTGTCGATGAACAGCAGCACGTCCTGCTTCTGC
>JADGOU010000036.1 GCA_017882835.1 Frankiaceae bacterium
CGACGATCTCAGTTTCGCCGGTCGGCTTGAGCGTTATCGTGGTGACCGCGGCGAGCGGGTGATCGGTTCCGAGATCGATGCGGAGCCGTTCGGGGCTGGTCACGTGACACTCGATCCTGAAGGCGTCTCGTCTAGACACCACGGGTCGCCAGGCTCCGGGCGAGTATGCGCCCGCCCTCTCATAGCGGAAGGGTCAGCGCCCACCTCAGCGACGTTGGTGACTATTGACGATCACCGGTAGACGAACCCCCTACGAGAACGCCGCAGGTCAGGCGCCGTGCGCCCCAGAGGTGTCCCGTAAGACCCGCCTGGTGAAGATTCCCGCACCCGTACGTCATACGGGACACCCACACTCGCCGTCGCGTCGAGCCCTCGCCGCACGCGCCTTGGGCACCGACACGAACCTGGAACACCGACACGCCGCCGACACGAAATTGGAACTCCGACACGAAATCCGGATTCCTGCACTTGCCCGCCGAGAAACTCCACCGCGGCTCGTCGTGCGGTGTTTTCATCCATGGAGGTCCACCTCCTTCAGGGTGAGGACTGCTTTTGCCTCGGACCGGCTCGTGATACTCACGATGCGTCCTCGGGGCGGTGTTGTTGGTCGATGTCGTTGAGGCGGTGGTGCGGGAGAACGTGCACGGTCGCCGTGGTCGCGTCGAAGGGGCTGCGCCAGAGGAGCAGCCGGGGCGTCTGAGCCCAGGTGCTCGCTCCAGGGAATCGCACGACCCAGGCGAGACTGAGCAGTTAGCGGGCCACCGTGTCGGCATCCTGCGCGACCCGCTGTGGTGTGCGCGGACCTGGGTGGGAAAAAACATGTGGAGCTACCTGCTCGGCGTGTCCGCTGCTCGGGGTGCGGCGTAGGCGGGCAGGCCCTGGCTCGCGCGGTGGCGGAGGACGGTGCGACCGCTGACCCCCAACCGGCGGGCGATCTCCGCGTCAGGGTGGTGGCCTGCCAGCCGTTGAAGAGCCGCCTGCCGCTCCCCCGGCCTGAGGGGGACGACCTCGCCACGGACAGCGCGGTCGACGGCGACGATGTCGATGATGTCGACGTCCTTCTGCTGGGTGCTGGGCTTCCAGCCGGCCCGTTCCGCCCGCAGACGGGATCGGACCGCGGCGGCCCCGTCCCCGGGATCCTCCAAGCGCAGGTGCTCGTACACGCCGGCGATCGCCGCGGTGGTGTGGGGGTGCGGTCTCGTCCGGCCGTTCACCGTCGCGCCGATGGCGTGGCTAGTCAGGCCGGTCGCCGCCGCGAGCTGCTCGAGTGTCCACCCGTCAGCATGCAGAGCCCTCAGCGCCTCGGTGGCCGCCGCCGCGGCAGGGTTGGCGTCGCCGGGCTGGACGCAGAGGATGGCGTCGGCGGCGGCCGTGCTGATCCGGGGGGCCGTGGCCGCCCGGAGAAGAGTGGCGACGCTGACCCCACCCGTTCGGGAGATCTGCTCCAGGGTCATCCCGGACGCGCGGAGGTCCTGAAGGTGCTCGCGGACGGGCTCGGCGGGGGTGAACGGCGCCCAGGTAGCGGATCGCTGCTGCCGGTAGCGGTGTCGCTCGTAGTCGGCGCTGCGTCTCCGCGCGTCGACGTCCGCGCCGACGCCCACGTCGCCGCGCGTGATTGCGGCGGTGGTCATCGGCTCATCCCGACGTCAGGAGCGCGGTTCGGCGCGGCCGGGCGGTGTGCTTCGTGCTGCGTCCTGCGGCGCGGGGTGTGCACGATCGTGGGTGCTTGATCCTCGGCGACATCCAGTGGCGCCGGGTTGTCCCGCTCGAGTCGGTCCAAGATTTTGTGCGCGGTGCTCAGAGCGCGGCTGGCGGTCTCGCGCAGGGTGGCCTCGACGTCCTTGCTTTGCTGGGCCCAGCCGGCGACGTAGGGGAAGCTGAACTGCGAGCTGTCCATGCCGCGGGCGCTGGTGACCAGGAACGCGACGGACTCGGCCTCCACCTCGATCCGGCCCCGGCAGGAGGCGGCGAACGTGGAGGCATCGGAACTGTCGCCCGGTTCATGGAGCGTGATATGGCCCAGCTCGTGGGCGAGGGTCTTGACCCGGTGCGCCGGGTCCAGGTCTGGGTGGATCAGGACGGAGCGGTTGGTGTAGTTGGTCTGCCCGTTGGCGCCGTTGGACAGGGCTTCGTCGGCCAGGTGGTAGCCAGCTTCGCTTACTTGCAGGGCGAGGCCGTCCCAGAGATGTTCGGGAGCCTGCCCGGTCAGCAGCCTCGGCCTGATGTCCGCGAGCTGCGCCAGCGGGTCCCCGTCGGTCTGGGAGATGTCGAAGACGTGCGCGATCCGGTACCCGACCACCCGCCGGGCACCCGCCGGCGGGTGGTCTTGGCCCGCCACAGCTGGCGACGGCCGCGCCGAGTCGTGGTCCTTGTCCGGGCCGTCCGGGCCGTCCGGGTCGGGCTGGTCGGGTCGGCGGGTGACGGGGGCGAGGATCTGGATGCCCTGCTCCCCCTTGCGGACCTGCCGGCCCATGGACTGCCAGACCCGGTACCCGGCGACCTGGGTGGCGTCGGAGCGTTGTGCCCAGATAGCGACGGTGTTGAGAGTTGAGTAATGGTGGAACCGGGCCGCGGTGCCCAGCCAGGCCGTCCACGCCTGGGAGGTGGTCAGCGACAGGACCTGCGCACTGAGGGTGGCGTGGAAAGCCTCCAGCCGTTCCCGGCGACCGTCCTCGTCAAGACGCGGCCTGGTCGTTGGCTGGCTTGTTTTGCCAGGGCCGGGTGTTGCGGGTGCGGTGCTCATGCTCTGCTCGATTCGGTGGCGCGCGGAGGTTCAGCGGCCGCCGTTGGGGCGGTCGGGGTCGGTGACCTCACCGGTGGACAGGTCGACCAGGGCCAGGCGGGCGTGGTCGCCGGCCCCGGCCTTGACCGGCGGGCGGATCGTGATCACGTCGTCGGCGAACCACGCGGTCCGCTCCCGCCGGTTGACGTCGCTGGTAAAGGCGCGATGCCGGGCGCTGGCTGGCCACTCGTCGTGTGTGTTGACGCAGCGGTTCCCCAACCGGGCCACGAGCCGGTCCAAAAACAGCGGCAGGCTGTAGCGGTGCCAGTCTTCGAGCTGGTCGCTGCCGAACGCCCGGCCGGCGGTCCGGCGCTGGTCGGCCAGGACGGCCAGTTCGTGGGCGATGTGCGGGTGGCCGGGCCAGCACGGCGGGATGAGCCGGTCGAGGTTCCAGCCGTACTCGTGGTTGACCCAGGCCGCGACCTCGTCCAGCCACGCCCACACCTGCTGACGCACCGCCAGCGCGCACGACGGCGGGTCCCACGGCCGGCCGAGGGTCTCGACCCGACCCAGACCGGCGCGGTCCTCCTCGGTGCCGAACTCGACGATCCACAGCTCCCGGTAGGTCGCCTGCACCAGCCGGCCAGGCTCCGGGAACGGCCAAGTCACCACGACCCATCACCGCCTCGGCCACCTGGCACGCTGACCGCGGCGCCGTAACTGACAGGCCCGCCGGGTGACCCCGCCGGGCCGATGGGGGTCAGGTCCATCCGGTGGGCGGTTTCGACGGCGGCTGTGGTGCGGGCGAACATCGGGGCCTGTCGTCCTCGTGCCGCGCCGACCCGTGCCTTCGCCGCGGCCTGCGCCCCCAGCAGCGCCCGCCCGGATTTCCCGTCGATGCAGCGGGTCAACTTGGCGATGAGGGGTTTGGCGTTCTCGGCGATGACCAGGGCGTGCCGTTCCGGTAGCAGCCGGATCTCCTCCGGGCGAAGGATCGGCTCGTCGACGCCGGAGAACGACGTGCCGGCGCTGCCGCGGCCCCGGCTGTACGTGGTCCGCGAGATCCGGGAGGTGCCGATCAGCTCGGACAGCTCCCGGTTGAAGATCCCGTCCTTACCGCCGCCGAAGACGGCGATGAGGTTGGTCAACCCGAACAGTGCCCGAGCCTCGTCCTCGCCGTAGCAGATGACCAGCTGCCGCCACGTCTGGGCCGCGTAGATAAACGACAGGCCCACCGCGCGCTCGTTCGCCATCCTGGTCCGCAGCGTCGGCAACGGCGCCGTCGAGGGCAGCTCGTCCAAGCAGGCCAGGAACGAGGGGCACAGCCGGCCATGAGGGGACGCAGCCGCCGCCGCCAGGGCGGTGTCCAGGACGTGCTCGGCGATCGCCGTCATCAACGGCGACGCGGAGGCGTACGGGTCGTCCCGGCCGAGCAGGTAGATGGTCCCGCCGCGTCTGATCAGGTCGGCCAAATCGGTGGCAGGTCGTCCCGGGCCGGGAGTGCACCGGGCCCGCAGCGGCTCCTGGAAAAACAGCGCCAACGCCTGCTGGACCGTGGTCGCGGTATTCCCGGCGGTCCGGTCGTCGCCGTGCAGGGCCCCGTGTAGCAGCCCATGCCAGAACGGCGCCGCGTTGGGGTGACTGCGCAGGATCTCCTCCGGGAGGGTCGCCTCCCGCGGGTTGGCGACCCACTCCAGGACATGCTCGATGGAGCGTCCGGTCAGCGCGGCAGCGTGGAAGTAGGCCTGCAACACCTTCGCGCCCTCCGCGGCGTAGAACCGGGCCGCACTGTCGCCGGCGCCCGCAGCGACAGCGCCCTTGACGGTGCCGGCGGTGAACGCCTTGGCGCGGCGTTCGGCGACCATCGAATCCACGCACCCCGCGACCGGGTCCCAGACCAGCTCCGGCACACCGGGGGCCAGCCCGAAGGGGTCGAGTACCGCCACCGGCCGGCCCCCCGTTGACCGGTGGTCGATGGTCAAGAGCAGGTCGTCGACCTTCGTCAAGGTCACCAGCGCTGCGCCCGGCGCCTCCAGTAGGGCCGGAGTGAGCAGGTCGAGGGTCTTGCCGGAGCCCTGCGGTCCGTACACGCCGGCGGTGCGGTCGAACGGCACCCACAGCGGGCCGGTGCGCGGCACCTTGCCGACGCCGAGCCGCCAGCCCACCGATGCGGGCGTGAACTTCTCCCGGCCGCCCGCCGCGGCTCCGCCGTCGTGGCTGCCGGCCGGGGTGTGCGTGGCGCCGGTGGCCGACGCTCGCGAGGACCGGCGGCGCGCCGTGCGTGCCTGCATCGCCGTGAACCCGCCGAACCGGGTTCCGCCGCGGCCGTACAGGTCGGGGCGGATGAGCCCCCGAACCCGGCGTAGGCGACCGGCGCCGAGGATGGCCTTGGCTTCCGCCCGGGTGGCCATGCCGTGCCGGCGCCCAGTGCCCACCGTTGTCCAGAACCGAGCAACCGCCCAAATGCTGGCGGCCAGCAGCAGCAGCTCGAGAACCCCGGCCAGCGCGTACACCAGGGCCGGCGACGGAACCCCGGCGGGCGCCTCGACGCCGACCCCGACGCGGCCAGTCAGCAGAGCACCCAGGGCGGGGAACAGCCGCGGCGAGTCAGGCCAGAGCCACCCGCGGCCGGTCAAGAAACCGGCCGCGCCTTGGGCGAGCAGCAGTGTGGCCGCCGCCAGGGATAACCATGCGAACCCCGCTCCGAGCGGGACCTCCCAGCCCCACGGCAGCGGGTCGGGGCGGCGGCGGGCGATGCTGTCAGGGCTCATACCCCGGTAAGCACCAAACCCCCCTCCGGGTGGACATTGTCGGCGCAACTAATTTCGATGCCCACCCGCCTCACACCCACCATGGGCTATCGGTGCCCCGCCCTGCGGTCAAAGGCGTTCTCGTGGCCCTCAGCCGATGCGTCGGATGGTGACGATCTGGTTGGCCCAGCCAGCCATCGGGCTCAGTCGCACCGGGACTCCGGTACGTGCGGCGTCGACGAGCCAGAGCGCGCCGCCGGTGTCGAGCCCGGCGACCATGGCGACGTGGCCGGGGTTGGCCGGGGTGCCCTCGGAGCCGGGGATCAGGACGAGGTCGCCGGTGCGGGCGTCCTGGACGGACACGGGGGTCCCGGCGGTGGCCTGGGTGTAGGTGACTCGGGGGATGGTGACGCCGACGCTGGCCCAGGCGGCCATGGTCAGGCCGGAGCAGTCGAAGGCGGTCGGTCCTTGCGCGCCCCACAGGTAGGGCTTGCCGAGCTGGGCGATGGCGAACGTGGCGGCGGCGTTGTCGGCCGGGCTGCCAGTGAGAGTGAGGCCGTTCGGGCCGGGGGTGAGGGTCGCGGCGGGGTTGCTGCCGACGCTGCCGGCGCACGGCGCGGCGTTGGTGGTAGCGCCGGCCCCCTGCCCTGGCGCGCCGGCGTTGGGCCTGCCGGTCCACAGCTGCGCGGCCAGCTGGGCGGCCAACGGTTGCCACTGCGCATACAGGCCGCGGTACGCCTCGAGTGGTTTCTGGACGTCGGCGGCCACGTCGGTCAGCGGCCGGGTCGTCCAGTTGGGTTGGGCGACCAGGCGCTGCAGGAAAGCGCCAGTGGCTTTGACCGGGTCGGCGGCAACGGCGGCGGTGTAGTAGATGACCCGTTGCTGGAACAGGCCGAGGCTGTCGTGGTCGACGGCCGCGGTAATGTTGCGCAAGGTTGACTCCTGCATGGCGGTGGCCAGCGCGATCGTCGCCGCGTACGGCGGCAGCGCCCGGCTTTGCGTGACGGCCGCGATGGTGGCGGCGTTGGCCAGTTGTTCCGCGTCCAGGGTCACGTTCGCGACGCTCTGCCCGGTCCCTCCCGGCCCGCAGATCCCGCCGGTCGGGGACTGGCTGCCCAACGCGATGACCGGGACGGCGACCAGGACCAGGCAGGTGAGCCCGAACGCGACCACTGCCGCGATCACCGACCTCATCGACTGAGTCTCATGTCTTTATTGCCTTGAGTCGCCGGTGAGGTTGGCGGCGGCCGGCAGTATCTGGGCTCGTGCCGCGGCTGCCCGGCCTGGGGGTGTGCCGGGGCTACAACTGGCTACGCCATCACCGTGGGCCATCCCGACCTGGCTATCGGCGCCTTGGGTTCGCCCACCCACGACCCCGCACACGCTCTTCACGGGCCAACCACCCTGGAGTTTCCCCCGCTCACACCTTCAGAAGTCGTGAGCTCCCGGGTGGTTCCGGCGACGGCGTCGTTGGTGTAGGTCAGTGCTTCCTCCAGCGGGTGCCGGACGGATTGCACCTTGTATTTGCGGTCCCCGACGAGCCACAGGGCGCGGCCCTTGCCGGCCATCGCCCACCCGGTGACCAGTTCTTGGGTCATCGGGGGCAGGCCGAGCAGGTCGCCGAGCTCGTCGCTGACGGCCTGATCCTGGCCCAGGAGGATCTTGGTGTCGGCCAGGTGTAGCAGGTCTCGGGCGATCCGGTCGGCCTCGGAGCCTTCGGCGCCGACGGCGCGGGTGTCGGACGGCTTGTGGGCGACGGCGATCTGCACGTCGCCGTCGGCGCGGGACAGGCGCAGGTCGGAGTCGAGGGACTTGACCGCTTCGGGCCCGAGCCGCATCTGCTTCCACATCTCATCGCGCACGACGATCCGCCGGTCGCCGGGGGCGGCGATCTCCCGCTGCCCGCGCCCCCAGGCGCCGAGGCAGGTCAGCCCGATCCCGACGGCGTCGTCGCCGAGGGTGGCCAGCCGTTTCAGGGACAGCGACTGGATCGGTGCGGCCCAGTCGATGTCGATGTTGGTGAGCTCGTCGAACATGCCGGCCAGGTGGCCGGTGACCAGCTGGGACAGGGCGTCGCGCAGCAGCCGGGTGCCGTCCAGGAACTGCTGGCGTCCGGCGTACCGACAGGCGCTCACGAGGTCGTCGGTGGGTTCGTCGATGCCGTGCCACAGCTGGGGGATGGTGACCTCGGCCAGGGTGGAGTTGCCGGTGCGGTAGCCGGTCAGCTCCCGCAGCATGGTGTCGACGACCCGTTCGTCAGAGGGTGAGAACGGGACCCGCGCCTCGCCGATGTGCTGGGAACCGACCAGTCCGCGGATCAGGACCAGCCAGCGGGAGAAGATGATCGCCGCGCGGCGCTTGGCCTCCTGCTCGGGCAGCTGGCGCCAGCCCCGGCCGAGGGGGCCGATGTCGAGGGGGTTGACCCGGGTCGACTGGCCGGGGCCGATCGCGAACGGTTTCACTCCGAACGCGGCGCACAGCTGCTCGTACTCGTCCTTGGAGTCGCCCAGGATCAGCGCCCGGTAGCCGAACTCGAGCATCCGGATGATGAACAGCTTGACGCACGAGGACTTCCCGGTGCCGGGTTTGCCCATGACGAAGATGTTCGGGTTGGTGACCGGGATCTCGTCGTCAAGGACCCACCCGTTGGGGTCGGCGTAGAAGGAGCCGCCGGAGAACTCGTCGATGCCCATCTGGGCGCCGGTCGGCGGCAGGACCGGTGCGGCGATGAACGGCCAGAACACCGGCGCCTGGTCGCTGGTCATCCGCCACTGCGACAGGGGGGCGTACCCGGGGCTCCAGCCGGCGCCGCGTTCGCGCGGTCCGCGCGCCGATCGCAGCCGCGGGAAGAGCCGCGGCTCGCCGGGGTCCGGCACGGCAGCAGTGCGCTGCGGCAAGGTGTGCCCGAAGTCGGCGAGCAGCTGCCCGACGTCGCGTCCGGTCGGGGCGGCCCGCCTCACCGGGTGCTCCGGCGCATCGCCAGCCCCACGCCGAGCGGGATGGCCGAGGCGATGAACCCGGAGTCAGCGGCCAGGTCGAGTCGTTGTGGGGAGTACCCGGCCCGGCGGATCGAGGACTCCAGCTGCCGGCCGTACTCCTCGACGGGCCACCAGGCGGGCACGGTCACCGACGCGACCGCAGCAGGCCGGACCAGGGCCCGTCCTCGGGCGAGATGGGTGTCCACGGCTTGGGTTTGGCGTTCGTTGCGGCGCTGCCGGGCCCGGGTCTGCTGGCCGACCCGGGCGCGCAGCGCACTGCCGGTTGCGGCGGAGATCTCCGCTCTGGCACTGGAGCGGGCGGCCTTGGTGTCGGAGACGAGTGGGAAGAACACCGTGTAGCAGCGCCTCTCCCCCGGGCTGCCCGGGACCAGAACCGGGGCCAGGGCGCCCAGGATCGCGCCGCGGTCGGGCAGCAGCACCGTGGCGCTGACCGAGCGCCAGGCGTCGTGCTCATACCAGCGGATCGGCGCCGAAGCGGCCGCGGGCCCGGCGACCGACCACGGCACCGACGCCGCCGTGCCCGGGTGGGCGCGCGCATCCGCGGCGGCCGCTACCAGGGCGGCCCGGTCGCCGGGGGCGAACCCGGTCCGCACCGCCGCCGAGAGGGCGGGCGAGTCCAGCCAGTCCACGCTGGCGCAGCCGACCGCCCCGAGCAGGTGGCTCTCGACCTCGCCCAGCAGCCCGTACAGGACCCTGGCGCGGCCCTCGAGGCCACCCCCGCACTGGCGGGCCGGCCCGCTCAGGACCGCCTCGGCGACCACGACGGTGACAAACGCCTCGGTGCGTACCGACGCCGCGGTGAGGTTCACCGCCAGGTCGTCGTTGACCCGCCGGGACAGGGCCGGACCGTCCGGGCGACGGTTCTCGGCGACCCACTGTGCCCGCTCGGCGCCGTCGTCAGGAACCGTGCGGACCTGCACCACGAGCATCCGAGCCAGGTCGGTGCGCGCCAGGACCTCCAGCAGCTGGCTTAGGCCCTCCCCCATCCGGTGCCGAGCCCCTCCCTCGGCGCTGCCGAGTCCCGGGTGGACGACCCTCGCGGTGGCAGCCCAGGTCTGGGCGGCGTGGTCCTGGATCACCGCGACCCGGGTCAGCCGGGCACCGCGCGGAGGCCCGTCGTGGACCTGGATCCCGGACAGGATCCCGGGCAGGTCCGCGTCGTCTGGTGTGACCGGCTCCCCGACCGAGGCGCGGCCCCGGAAGGCGGACCAACCCAGCCCGCGGCCCGCCGTGTGGGTCGCCAGAGCGCCGAACCACTGGGTCGCCGACCGGCCCCGCACCGGGATCAACACCAGTGCCAGGACGGCCGCCCAGCCGGCCATCGACGCCGCCGCTGGCCACCATGCGTGCACGCCCACCGCGAGCAGCAACGGCAGCCCGGCGATCGTCACCACGACCAGCTGAGGGCCGGTCATCCCGAAGAACCAGCCCACCCGGTCCTTGGTGTAGTCGCCGTACTCCGTCGCAGTCATCATGTGCCGTCTCTCTCTTGTCAGCGTGTGGTTTACAGGGCGGTGTGATTTACAGGGCGGCGACAGCAGCGGCGCCCTCCACGCCGCCAGCCGCTCCGCCAGCCGCTCCGCCGGCCCCGGCCCCGCCCGCGGGGGCACCTCCACCGTCGGCAGCTGCCCCGGGGTCGGATCCGGAGGGCCCGGGGACCGGCGGCGAGGGGACGGGCGGCGAGGGAAGCGGGGCGGCGCAGGTGCCGGGCCCGCCGGAGGTGCCAGGATCGTCGGGGCTGGCGCCGTCCTGTTGGCCGTGCTCGTCGTTGCGGGGCTGCTGGGTCTTGGACCCGTTGCCGTTGGAGGTGGGCGAGCCGAAGTAGGGCTGCTGGTGGCCGACCCCGGCCGCGCCGAGGATGTCGGCGCTGTAGGTGGCCGCCTTGTCGGCCGCGGTCCCGAGCCCGCCCATTGCCGAGGCCAACCGGCCCTGCGTGGAGGAGCCGGCGTCGGCTTCCCCTTGCGAGCTGCCGTCGCTGGCTTGGGCGGTGGCGGCGCCGCTGCCGGCGTCTAAGGGCTGGCCTTGCCCGCCGAGCAGCCCGGCGAGGCCGCCGGCGGAGTCCAGGGAGGCCCGGAAGGAGGCACCGCTGGAGGTGCCCGGGTCGACGAAGGCCAACAGCTTGAACAGGATCAGCGGGCTGAACGCGCTGAGCAGGACCAGCACGGTGCCCAGGACGGCAGTGCCGACCGCGGACTCGGTGGAGCTGCCGGCGCCGGAGAGCAGCCCGTCAGTGAGCAGCTTGCCGATGCCCAGGACCAACGCCGCCAGCGGGCCGATCATCAGCGCGGCGATGAACCAGCGCAGCGACTTCCAGAACCACGACCTGGTGCCCTCGCTGAGCAGGCCAGCCGCGGAGATCGGGGAGGTGGCCATCAGGATCATCAGCGCGCCGGCGCGGACCAGCATCACCAGCAGGTAGCCGATCGCGGCGAAGACCAGGATGAAGCCGAGCAGGCCGAGCACCGTCGCTGCGGCCGCGTCGATCCCCTGCCGCGGATCCCACGGCTTGAGCAGGTTGGCGGAGCCGAACGAAGGCGCGCCGAGAGCGACCTGAAGCATCCCCTGGGTCAGCCCGGAGGTGGCCACCGTCAGCGCCGCGCCGACGCCCAGCATGCCGCCCCAGGCGAGCATGAACTGGCCGAGCCCGACGATCAGCCGGGCCAGTCCCTTGCCGTCGCGCTGCCAGGCGCCGGCACCGAGCTGGACGACCCCCAGGATCAGCGCCAGGCCCGCGCCGATGGCGAAGGTGACCGGGAAAATATTCTTCATCACCCCGCCCTCGGACAGGTCCGGGGAGGTAAAGGCGTCGACCATGTTGAAGGCGAACCGGGTCAGCCACAGCCCGCCGCCCCACAGCGACGTCATGAAGGACTGCCACACGTCGGTGACCCCGACGGCCACGGCGTTGCCGAGGATCAACAGAGGGTTTACGTCACCCCAACCGAACGCCGGCACGACGGCCTGGATGCTGGCGACGGGCCCAGCGGCGCTAGCCACGGCGCAGGCTCCGGTATCCGGCGTCGATCGCCGCGTCGGTACCCGGCCAGATCGACGGCGCCGGCGCGGGTTCCGTGCCGGGGCCGATCAGCCACCGGCTCCCGTCCCAGGCCATCCGTTGGCAGTCCGCGGCCGCGACCCGGGCGGTCTTGGCGAGGGTGGCGTCGACCTCGAAGTCGACGCAGACCAGCGACCAGTCCGGCCCGTCGCTGGCCTTGACCAACCCCATCATCGGCGTGGCCCGCACCGACAGGCCCGGGTTGGGCCCACCGGAGAGTTCGGCCGCGGAGTGGAAGCTAGCCAGCGCTTTGACCGCGGACCACGACTGCCCGGTGGGGCCCCCCGGTAGCGCCCACGCCCCGATGACAACTCGCGCTCGGTCCAGGGTGGCCGTGTTCAACACGTCCGTGTCGATCGCGACCAGCTGCGCCAACGCGCCCTGCGGAGTCTGCGGGAACCCGCTCGGGATCCCCGCCGGCCCGCTGATGGTGGACGGCGGCAGGTCGATCGCGCCGGGGTCACGAACCGACAGCACGGCCGGCTCGGCCTGGCCGGGGGCTGCTGCCGTCATCGGCGCCGCGGCCGCCGCGTCGCGGCGCGCCCGGGTCGCGCTCGCCGCAGTGTCGGCCGCGCCGGCCACCGGCGGCGCCGCGGCCAACGACCCGTGAACGCTCTCACTGGCCGGGCCGGCGTGCGGGGAGAACCGGAACCACACCCACATCCCGGCGCCGGCTACGGCGGCGACCGCGAGGACGGCTACCAGGGCGAACGCGGCCAGCAGCCCCTGCCGGCTCCACTCGCCGCCGGCGTCCCCGTCCGCTGGGCGGCCGGCTGCGCGGGTTGCCATCAGCATCCGCTGCCGACGACGCCGTCGATGACCGCCACGATGGTCACGAACAGGATCGCCATGATGACGGACACCGCCACCCCGATCGCGCCACGGGATGAGGCGTGCGGCATCGCGAAGATCTTGCCCACGCCGATCGCGCCGACGGAGACCAGCGCGGTGATGGTGATCAGGCTGATGACACCCCACTTGACCCACCCCAGGACCTGGTCCTGGTAGGCCTGCATGCCCGGTGGTGCGACCGGGCATACAGCGGCGAGAGTCTGTACCGCCTGGGTGATCGTTGATGTTCTGCTCATCGCAGGTCGTCCTTCCTGTGCGTGTTGAGATGCGAGATGAGGTACTTCTTGGGGCGCCTTTGCGGCGGTGTCTGTGGTTGGTCGTGCGGGTGGGTCAGGTTCAGCAGCCAGTCCCCGGTGGGGTGCAGCTGCCGCGGTAGCGGCGCGGGGGTCAGCCCGGCACCGCTCAGATGGGGCCGGTCTGGGACCGTGACCAGGAAGCCCTCGCGCTGGACGGTCAGGACGGCCGCGCCGGCGGAGGCCATCAGCCACCGCGGGAGTGTGCGCGGGCCGACCAGCGCCAGCGCGATCCGGCGGCCGGGGGCGTCAAGGACCTGAAGGGTGGCTTCGGCGTGCCGCAGGCCCGGGACGGTGGCCCTGGCTGTCAGGACCAGCTGCGCTGAGCGAAGCAGCGCGGTAAGCCAATGCCGCCCCTCGCCGCCCTGAAGGTGGTCGAGGAGGTCGGTGATCGGCCAGCCGGCGTCGACCACGGTGAGGGTCCCCTCCTCGGTCGGCAGTGGCACCGGGACGCCGTCCGGACGCCGCACCGGATGGGCTAGCCGCTGCAGGCTGACCCCGCCGCGGCTGCCCAAGCGCCACACTCCGCTGTCGTCGACGCCGTGCTCGGTCGCGGCCGCGGCGGCGAACCCGGAGCGGGCCGGTGCGGCCGCGTCGACGACCCGCGCCCGAACGCCTCGGCGGGTGACCGCGTCGGCGATCAGCAGGGCGGTCGTCGAAGTCCCGGACCAGCCGTGCGCACCGGCGACCACGACGAGCGGGCCAGAGATGATGTCGGGACCGCAGACCAGTCCGGAGTTGTCGCCGGTGCGGTGGCGGTCGGGGCGGAACCGGCCGGCCCGGACCGCACGCCAGGCCTGCTCCAGCTCCTCGATGCCGACCGGCGCGTCGGCGGCCACGGCCACGGCCAGTGTGGTGGAGCTCGTGGTGGAGCTCGTGGTGGTGCTCATGCCCGGCCCCTGGACCGTTCGAGCAGGACCTGGCGCAGCATCTCGGTGGGCACCCTGACGGCAAGCTCGCGCCGGGCCGCCCGAGCGCGGCGCAGGTCGGCCGTGATCGCCTCGAGCGCGTCGATGGCGGCGGTGTCGGCGCCGGACGCAGCCTGGACGAGGACGGCGGCCTGCTCGAGCGAGGCCAGAGCAGCTGGCTGCTGATGGGGGGTCATGCGTTCCTGCCTTCCAGAGAAGTGGGTCCTATCCCTGTAAGCACCCGGACCCCCTCCGGCTGGACACGTGAGGCCGGACTAATTTCACAGTCGTCTCTGGCCGACCGCAGCAGGTCCACGGCTCGATCACGCTGACGGTGCACGGTCCGAGTGGTCACACCCCGGGCCGCGGCCACGCTCACGCCGGCCCGAATGGAGCTGACGCCCCGCGCCAGGCCGACCGGCGACGCCGCCGCTGTCTCGTCCTCGGTGGCGGCTAGGACCAGCTCCCACAGTAAGGTGGCGTCGCGGAGCTCAAGGACCCCCCGCGCCCTGGCCCAGGCGAGCAGCTCCAGCAGTGCCAGATCGGCGACCGGGTGCTCGGCGACGTCGACGCAGCGCCGGTCCAACGCCTCGGTCAGATCCGGCGGGGCAAGCAGCACCAGGGCAGCCCGGCGCGCGGTCGTGGCCCCGTAGTCCTTAAGGACGGCACGGCGGGTCTCCATCAAGGCGTTCTTAGCGACCGCCCTGGGCCGGCAGCGCCACGGATACTCCCGCACCTGCAGCCACAGCTGCCCACCGACAACGGCATCCACATCCGGTCCCAGGGAGCTGAGGCTGCGGATAATCCGGTCCCCGCCAGGAACCAGGAGCGAGGCCATGAACGTGGCCGCGCTCTTGTCAACTCCCCCGTCGACCGACCCGACCCGCACCAAGGCCAGCAGCAGCTCGTTGGCCCGCGCCTGCTGTGCGCGGTCGGTGACCACTTCGCCTAGCGCGCATGCCGAGCCCACCTGCGCCAGGTCCGGTTGGGCGGCGCTCCAGCGGCGCCAACAGCCCGCGGCGTCGATGGTGTGGGCCTGCTCCTCCCACCGTCCGAAAATCTGCTGCAGCGACATGACCCGTGTTCCCTTCGTCGTCGACCTGACGACGAGCACGGTCCACAAGCCGTGTGGATGGTTGCGTTCCCTCACGCGGGGGGAACGCAGCCCAGGCGGGGCTCGAGCTGGGGGGAACGCAGTCTCCAAACAGGGAACGCGCAGGTCAACGCGCTGCCACGGCGTTCCATCACAATCCGATAACAGACGGCCGAGCCGCCCGTTCCCGCGGATACAGGGCCCGCGCCGGGCCGCGTTCCCCTGCATACAGGAGCGTGGTCGCCCCGCGTTCCCCCCTCCCGGGTGGAGCGTTCCCCCCGCCTT
>JADGOU010000305.1 GCA_017882835.1 Frankiaceae bacterium
TCCACCTTCACACCATGCCCGGCGAACGTCTCCAACCACATGGTGACTCGTCGCCATCGTACCGAACCCGGGCCGGGCATCGAAGCCCCGCGTCAAGTACCCCGCGGGCCGGTTCACAGCCAGAACCCTGCGGCCGAGACCGCTCGGTGGCCATCCGAAGGCAGGCCCCGAGGCAGGTGCTGGCCAACGCGAACCGCGCCTGAAGATCAGCAGGAGGCCTTCCGTCGCCGGGCCAGAAGAAGCGTCCTCATTTGCCGCGACTCGCGCTCCTGCCGATTACGGGATGTCGATGGAAT
Organism: Frankiaceae bacterium; assembly: GCA_017882835.1. Taxonomy (GTDB): domain Bacteria; phylum Actinomycetota; class Actinomycetes; order JADGOU01; family JADGOU01; genus JADGOU01. The sequence continues at coordinate 297 of JADGOU010000305.1, forward strand.
CTGGCTGACTGCTCTCCACCGGCAGTCCGGCGTACGCCACGACCCAGCGACAGGACGGCGCGGAAATCCCATCTCTCGCGACATCGTGACTACGAGCAGCGACGGCCCGGCTGCTGGCACGCACGATGATGATTCGCCCAACCCCTCAACGTTTCTGCGTTGGTCGGGACAAGACCGTAGGCACCTTGTCTGTTCTGTTGGCCGGGATCTAAACGCCGGCCGTGCGTCCGACGAGGTCGACGCTCATCTGCCACAGGCGGGCCGCAGCGGCTGTGTCGTAGGAGGACCTGCTGGAGGTCTTCGTCTTGCTGTCGGCGAAGTACTTGCCGGTGACACCTTCGACCTCGGGTGCGGACGCCAGGTAGATCGAGGTGGCCGCGCCCTTCTCCGGAGTCTTCAGGAACGGCCGCACCAGCGGAAGAAGGACCCTCCACATCGGGGAGTGATCCTCGGCGGCGAATCCAGTGCGGACCACGCCGGGGTGCAGAACGGTGGCGGTCACGCCGCTGCCGTCCAGGCGGCGGGACAATTCGTAGGTGAACATGACGTTGGCCAGCTTCGACTGGTTGTAGGCCTGCTGCCCGGAGTACTTGCGTTCGCCCTGCAAATCATCGAAGCCGATCTTGCCCATGGCCTGGGCGCCGGAGGACACAGTCACGATCCGAGCCGGGGCGCTGGCCTTGAGCCGATCCAGCAGCAGATCGGTGAGCAGGAACGGTGCCAGGTGGTTGACGGCGAAGGTGTGCTCCAGCCCGTCGGCGGTGACATGCCGGGTGGCCCAGAACCCGCCCACGTTGTTGACCAGGACATCCAGGCGCGGGTACGCGTCGAGGACCTCGCGACCCAGCCGGCGCACCTCGGCCTGGGACGACATGTCGGCGGCGATCGAGTCCACCGCCGGATTGCCGGAGGCGGCGGCGATGTCGGCGGCGGCGGCCTGCGCCCGGACGTGGTCGCGGCCGACGATGCCCACCCGCGCACCCAGCGCGGCCAGGCCGAGGGCGGTGGCCTTGCCGATACCGCCGGTGCCGCCGGTTACGAGCACGGTCTTGCCGGCCATCGGGCCGGTGATGTTGTCAGCCATCGCTGACTCCTTGTCTATCGCAGAAGGGGTGCAGGGGTGGTGGGTTGCCGCCGGCTACGCCACGGCAACCCACCACGCCGCGCAGGTCAACGAACGATCTTGAAGTTGAACATCGGGGTGTTCAGCACGCCCATCAACCGCAGCCAGATCGGCAGTACCATCTCCGAGCCGCGAGCGGTAGTGATGTCACCGAGGTCAATGACGTCGGTGTGGCCGAAGGACTCCAACAGGCCGATCACGGTCTTCTTCGCCTCTGCGTCGTTGCCGGACACGAACACCGAGTGGTCGCCGTCGGCAATGGCCTTCGGGTTGACCATCAGCGCCGCCGTCAGCGTGTTGAGAGCCTTGACGACCTTCAGCTCGTCGAACGCGGCCTGGATCTGCTCACCCAACGAATCGGTGTCCTTGACGAACAGGGTGGGCGGAAAGCCCTTCGAGGAATCGAGGGGGTTGGCGATGTCAAGGAGAATCCTGCCCGCCAGGTTCTCCCGGCCGGCCGCCTCCAGCACGGCGATCGACACGTTGCCAGAGGTGGCGTTGACGATCAGCTCGGCGCTGGCGGCCGCCTCGGCGAAGGTCGCGAGCGTGACGTCGGTGTGTCTGGCCGCCCACGCCGCGTAGGGCGCGTTGCCCATGCCGTCGGGCGTCGTGCGCGCCATCGTCGCGGCAACGTCGCGGGTGCCGACGGTCACGTCGTGACCCAGCTCGGCCAGCCGACCCGCCTGGGCCTGACCGACCATCCCGGTGCCCAGCACTGCGATCTTCATCGTGGTTGCTCCCTGCAGGTTTCGGGGTGCCCCCGTACACCAACTACGCTAACAGACAGGTCTGTCTATGGCCAAGAGAACAGGCTGGGATCGGGTTGTGGGCAACGGCACAGACCGTCAGACAGACTTGTCTGTAGTCTATGAGTTCGGGATTGATCGGCACGGCAGAATGGCGAGGTGACACCCCATGGGCCCGGCGGGCACGACACCGCAACCGGCACGCGAACGCATCCTCGACGCAGCGTTTCGGCTGTTCTACGCCCACGGCCCTCGCGGCGCCGGGGTGGATACCGTCATCGCCGAATCCGGGGTGGCCAAGGCGACCCTGTACAAGCACTTCCCCCGCAAAGACGACCTCGTCCTGGCGTACCTGGACAAGGTCGACCAGGCCTGGTTCGGCGCCCTGCGCGCCGCCGCCCGCGACGCCGGCGACAACCCCCGCGACCAGCTGATCGGCACGTTTGACGCGCTGGACACCGCGTGCCGGCGGGAGGGCTACCACGGGTGCGCGTTCATCAACACCGCCGCGGAAAGCATCACTGGCAGCGACGTGCACGCCCGCACCATCGAACACAAGAACGTCGTCCGCGCCTGGGTGACCGACCTGGCCCGCCGCGCAGGCGCAACCCGGCCCGAACAGCTGGCCCGCCAGCTGACTCTGCTCATCGACGGCGGCCTCGCCGCCGGGGTCCTGGACGCCGACCCCGCGACACCCATTGCGGCCAAGGCTGCCGCCCGGGTTCTTGTCGACGCCGCTTGCCAGCCCGCCTGACCCCCAACGGGTTGCCGCGGCACCGCCAAACCCGCCGATGCCAAGCACGCGCCGCGGTCGCCGACGACGCCCGCGGGAACCAGCGACACTCCGCTGGTGTCGCACCGAACCATCTCGGCTCCGCTCTCGTGACGCCGGCGCCACGTCATTTGGATTGGCCGGTGACGGTGTGGCTCGCCGCCCACTCGGGCGGCGAGCGACATGGTCCTGCGGTCCTAGCGGAATGCGCTCACGTTGTCGGCGGCCGATGAGGCGAAGGTCCGGCCGGGCGTCCGGTCAGCGTCTGTACGGCGTCGGAAACCTGCTCACCGCCGGCGGACCGGTCGGTCCCGAATTCCAGCAGCCCGTCGACGATTTCGGCGGGCATGCCCCCGCCGAGCATGGCTTGGCGGGCGGCGTCGGCGGGCAGGTCGACGAAGCGGAGCGGCTGGCCGATGGTCTCGGCGAGGATCGCCACCTGCTCGGCGTTCGTTAGTTAGCGCCTGAGGGCCGGTCACCTCGTCGGCTTTGCCCTCGTGGCCGGGCTCGGTCAGCGCCGCGATCGCGACCGCAGCGATGTCGCGCGGGTCTGATGACGGAGAGTCTAGCGTCGCCGCCGGTGCCGTAGACCGCACCCTGGCTATCGTCGTGCCCGCCCGCCCGGACAAGGGCGTCGCTCATGAAGCCATTGGGCCGAACGAACATCCAGGCCATGCCCGAGCCCTCGATGAGCTTCTTCCCCGCGCGATGCCACCGTTGCAGCCGGCTGGCCGCCGCCTCATCGGCACCTGGCCGCAGCCACGACCGCGCCGTCCCGTTCGCGCAGCTGCAGCGCCAACGGGGTCAGCGGGTACAGGCGCTCCACGCCAAGCAGAGCCGCGTCGAGGGTCTCCGGCTGGTCCACGTCACCGACCACGAACTCCACGCCGGGGCCCGACTTGCCGGCTGCCGACGGCTTCGGCACGCACCAGGGCGCGTACCCGCCAACCCGCCGTCGCGAGCTGAGCGACGACGTATTGGCCGACCGTCCCGGTCGCGCCGGTCACCAGGATCACTGCGCTGCCTTCGTTCAATGTTGTGATTTGCCGCCGGTGTCATTGGACCCGCCCGTCAGCGATCCAGCACAGACAGCCGTGCTGTGC
>JADGOU010000306.1 GCA_017882835.1 Frankiaceae bacterium
TGCACCGGTCCCGCTATGAGGGCCCGACCGGGATCGTCGGAGTGTTTCAGGACGCCTGCACTCGGGCCGGGTTTCCGGCGGTGTCGTTCTGGGCGGCGGTACCGCACTATGTCGCCCAACCGCCCTGCCCCAAGGCGACGGTCGCGCTGCTGCACCGGGTGGAAGATTTGCTCGATCTCGCCGTACCTCTGGGCGACCTGCCGGAGGCGGCTCGCGCCTGGGAGCGGAGCGTGGACGAACTGGCCGCGGAGGACACCGAGGTCGCCGAGTACGTGCACTCCCTCGAGCAGCGCGAACCCGAGACGGAGCTGCCCGAAGCCAGCGGTGACGCGATCGCCAAGGAGTTCGAGCGCTACCTGCGCCGGCGCGACGACGCCGGTCCCGGCGGCTGACGCCGGTCCCGGCGGCTGAGTCGGGCAGAACCGGCCGGGATGGGCTACAGGGCGACGCCGAGCAGGGCGTCGGTCACGGCCTGGACCAGCGCCGGGGCGGACGGCTCGCGGCCGCCGCGGGCCAGCGCCTCGTCTGCCCACCGGTCGATGACTGCCAGCGCCGCCGGGGCCTTGAGGTCGTCGGCGAGGTGGCGGCGTACGCCGTCGAGCACCGGTGCCGCATCCGGACCGGCGTCCACGGCGACCGCGTGCCGCCAGCGGTCGAGCCGGCGCTGCGCGTCGGGGAGGTCCGCGGGGGTCCACTCCCAGTCGCCCCGGTAGGAGTGGGCGAGCAGCGCCAGCCGGATCGCCATCGGGTCGGCGCCCTGCTCGCGCAGCCGGGATACCAGGACCAGGTTGCCGAGCGACTTCGACATCTTCGTCCCGTCGAGGCCCACCATCCCGGTGTGCACGAACGTGCGGGCGAACGGCCAGGTGCCGGTCGCCACCGCGGCTTCGGCGGCACCCATCTCGTGGTGCGGAAAGGCCAGGTCGCTGCCGCCGCCGAGGACGTCGATGGTCTCCCCCAGCAGCCGCAGCGCGATCGCCGTGCACTCCACGTGCCAGCCCGGCCGGCCCGGGCCGAACGGCGAGTCCCAGGCGGGCTGCCCCGGCCGGGCCGCCTGCCAGAGCAGGCAGTCCAGCGGGTCTTTCTTGCCGGCGCGCTGCGGGTCTCCCCCGTGCTCGGCCGACAGCGCGAGCATCCCGGCCGGGTCGAGGTTGGCCACGCTGCCGAAGCGGGGGTCGGCCGAAACCGGAAAGTACAGGTCGCCGTCGACGTCGTACGCCGCGCCCTTGCCCTGCAGGCGTTCGATCAGCTCGACGATCCGCGGCATCGCCTCGACCGCACCGACGTAGTCCGTCGGCGGGAGCACCCGCAGACTCGCCATGTCGCGCCGGAACAGCTCGGTCTCGCGGGCGGCCAGCGCGGCCCAGTCGTCCCCGGTCTCGGCCGCCCGCACCAGCAGCGGATCGTCGACGTCGGTGACGTTCTGGACGTAGGCGACCTCCAGGCCGCCGTCGAGCCACACCCGCTGCAGCAGGTCGAAGGCGAGGTAGGTCGCGGCGTGCCCGAGATGAGTCGCGTCGTACGGCGTGATGCCGCAGACGTACATCCGGGCGATCGAGCCGGGGGCGGTGGGTCGCAGCTCGCCGGTGGCCGTGTCCCAGATCCGCAGCGGAATGCCGGTGCCGGGCAACCGCGGTACGTCGGGTCCCGGCCAAGACTGCATATCGGCCAGCGTAACCGCGGCCGGCGCGACCGCCGGCGCGCCGGCGAGGGCGCGACCGGCCATGGCGGGTAGGCCGCAGACGCACGACCACGACGTGGGTGAAGATGGCCGCGGCGTCCTCTTCACCCACGCGGTTGCACCATTTGGGGTCGTTTGGAGCCCCAAACACGACCACGACGTGGGTGAAGGTGGAAGGGGCGGGCCGGTGGAAGGAGCAGCCCAGCGCTAGTGACCCACGGTGCCGATCTCGCGCCACCGGCGGCTGCGGTTGAGCACGAGGGTGTGCGCGTCCTGGGCGACCAGCGCCCGCAGCTCCTGGGCCAGCACCGTGGCCACCCGGCACAGGAACGGCTCTGGCTCGTCCGCGGCCGAGTCGTGCTCGGGGATGACGCGGTCCACGATCCGGTTGCGGCGTAGCTCCCAGGAGGCGACGCCCTGCCAGCGGGCCAGCTCGGCCGCGCGGTCGGGGGTGCGGTGCAGGATCACCGACGCGCCCTCCGGCGGCAATGGGGACAGCCAGCCGTGCTGGGCGCACAGCACCAGGTCCGCCGGCAGGAACGCCAGTGCCCCGCCGCCGGTGCCCGCGCCGAGCAGGAACGACAGCACCGGCACCGCCAGGGTGGTCAGGTCCATCAGACAGCGGGCGATCTCGGCGGCCAGACCGCCCTCCTCGGCCGCCGGGCTCAGGTCCGCGCCGGTGGTATCGATCACCGTGACTACCGGCAGCCGCAGCCGGCCGGCCAGCCGCATCCCGCGCCGGGCCTTGCGCAGGGCCGCCGGCCCCAGCGGCGACCCGGCGCGCTGGGCGGCCCGGTCCTGACCCAGCAGCACCACCGGCACCCCGGTGAGCCGGGCCAGCGCCACGACGACCGCCGGCTGGTCGACCTCACCTTCCCCCGTCCCGTGCAGCTCGGTGACGTCGGTCGCCGCCGCGGCGAGCAGCTCGCGCAGGCCCGGCCGTCGTACGTCGCGCGAGGCCACGACCGAGTCCCAGGCGTCGACGCCCGCCGGCGGTTCGGCCACCTCGGCCGCGGGGTCGAGCAGCGGGATCGCCCGACTGGCCGGACCGGCCACGGCTACGAACCGGGCCACCACGGCTGCCAGCTCCGCCGGCGCCACCACCGCGTCGATGACGCCGTGCGCCGCCAAGTTCTCGCTGACCTGCACACCGGCGGGAAACGGCTGGCCGGTCAGGGCCTCGTAGACCCGGGGACCGAGGAAACCGACCAGGGCACCGGGCTCGGCGAGCATCAACTGACCCAGCGATCCCCAGCTGGCCAGCACCCCACCGGTCGTAGGGTGGCGGAGGTAGACGACGTAGGGCAGCCCGGCCGCCCGGAAGGACTGCACGGCGCCCGCCACCTTGAGCATCTGCAGAAACGCGATGGTGCCTTCCTGCATCCGGGTGCCGCCGGAGACCGGCAGCGCCAGCAGCGGCAGCCGGCGGCGCTGGGCTCGCTCGATCGCGGCCGCCAGCCGCTCGCCGGCCACCACGCCGATGCTGCCGGCCAGGAAGTCGAAGTCGCCGGCAACGATGGCCACTTCGTGTCCGCGGATCCGAGCCGATCCGGTCAGCACCGACTCGTCGCTGCCGGACTTCGCCGCCGCCCGCTCCAGCTGGGCCGCGTAGGTTTCCGCCTCCAGGTGCGGCACCGGCGGGTGGACGTCGAGCAGCGTGTCCCAGGACCGGTACGTGTCCGGGTCGATCAGCAACGCGAGCAGGTCCGCCATACCGAGACTGCGGTCCATCAAAACGGTGGCCACGGAATTGCCGGCCAGTCGCCGGACGGCGCGGGATGTGCGCCCGTGCGCAACAGCCGGTCCACCCGGGCAATCGTGGCCCGTACCTCCGCCCGGGTGAGCATCGGCCGCAGCGTCTCGCCGAGCTCGGCGCGCAGGGCCCTCCGCAGCCGGGCCAGCGTGTCCAGTGCCTCGTCGGTGAGCGGCAGCCCGCGCCAGCCCCAGAGCAGCGTACGAAGCTTGTCCTCGACCGAGAAGCAGACGCCGTGGTCCACGCCGTACACGTGGCCGTCGCCGGTCGGCAGCAGGTGGCCACCCTTGCGGTCGGCGTTGTTGACGACGGCGTCGAAGACCGCCATCCGGCGCAGGTCGGGGTGGTCCGAGCGGGCGAGCACCGTCAGGTCGACCGTCTCGTCGACGTCCACCCACAGTTGGCACATTCCCCGGCCGAACGGGCCGTCCCGCAGCACGGTGGGCGGGACCACCTCCCAGCCGGCGGCCGCGTTGACGGCGTACGCCGCGACCTCCCGGGCCGCCAGCGTGCCGTCCGGGAAGTCCCACAGCGGCCGCTCGCCCCGGATCGGCTTGTAGACGCAGGGCGCGACCAGACCGGCGCAGCTGAGCTGGCC
>JADGOU010000037.1 GCA_017882835.1 Frankiaceae bacterium
CCACGGACGCTGCCGGGCTGCTGCGGTGGCGACGTGGCTGAGCCATTGGCGTCTGGGCCATTGGCGTCTGGGCCGGTGTCGGTGGCGCTCCTGCTCGCAACCAGCACCGGGGGAGTAGGCCAGCATGTGCGCTCACTCGCCGCCGGCCTGGTCGGCCGCGGGGTGACCGTGCGGGTCTGCGGTCCGGCCGCCACTGATGCGCTGTTCGGCTTCGCCGCCGCCGGCGCGTCGTTTCGGCCGGTCGAGATCGCTGCCAGTGCTCGGCCGGTCCGGGCAGCGCTGGCCGTCCGGGCGTTGCGGCGGGCGGTGGCGGGCGTCGACGTGGTGCACGTCCATGGCCTGCGGGCCGGGCTGCTCGCCGGGGTGGCACTGACCGGCCGTCGCCCGCCGTACGTGGTCAGTTGGCACAACGCCGTGCTTGCCACCGGCCCGGCCGGCCGAGCGGCCACCCTGGCCGAACGGCTGGTGGCCCGCAAAGCCGACGTCTCCCTGGCCGCCTCGGCCGACCTGGCCGCTCGCGTCGCCCGCCTCGGCGGCCGCGACGTCCGACCGCTGGACGTCGCGGCACCGGCGCTGGCGCCGCCGCGGCGGACGCCGGGGCAGGTCCGGGCAGAGCTCGGGGCCGACGGCCGGCCGCTGGTGCTCTGCGTGGCTCGGCTGCATCCGCAGAAAGGTCTAGACACCCTGGTCGCCGCCGCCGCTGCCTGGCGCGCTCGCGAGCCGGTGCCGCTGACCGTCATCGCCGGCTCCGGGCCGCTCGAGCCGGTGTTGCGGGCTCAGGTCGAGGCGGCGGGGCTGCCGGTACGGCTGATCGGGCGGCGTACCGACGTCGCCGACCTGCTCGCCGCCGCCGACGTCGTGGTGCTCCCCAGCCGGTGGGAGGCCCGCGCGCTGGCCGCCCAAGAGGCGCTGCGGGCGGGGCGTCCGCTGGTCGCTACCGCGGTCGGTGGCCTGCCGGCCCTGCTGGGGAACGCGGCCGTGCTGGTTCCGCCGGACGACCCGGCGGCTCTGGCCGCCGCGGTGAGCCGGCTGCTCGACCACCCAGCCGAGGCGGCAGCCCTGGCAACGCGCGGCGTGCGGCGGGCGGGGACCTGGCCGGACGAGGCAGCCACGGTACGCCGGGTAGCCGCCGTCTACGCCGAGCTCACCGGCCGGGCGGTGTGAGAGCCACCCGCGCACTCTTCGGACTCGGGCTGCTCGCCGCCATAGTGCTCGGGTTCGGCGGCCTGCGACCCGGGCTCGCGGCGGCGGCCCCGGCTGACCGCACCCCCCGCGGACCGGTTGTCGTCGTCGGCGTACCGGGGTTGCGGTGGGACCAGGTGAGCCCAGATGCCACCCCGGCGCTGGCCGCGCTGGTCGCGCGAGGGGCCGTCGGCTCGCTGTCCATCCGGGCCGGCTCAGGCATCACCTGCGCGGCCGACGGTTGGCTCACTCTCGGCGCGGGCAACCGGGCGACCGGACCGTCGCATCCCGGTGCCGGCTGCCCGCCCGACCTGCCCACCGGACCGGTGGTCGCCCAGGCCGGCGGCGGCGCGACCGTAGCCGGCTTTCCGGCGCTGGTCGCGACGAACCGCCGGCTGCCGGCGGCCGTGGAGCTGGGAGCGCTGGGTGCCCAGGTGCGGGCCTCCGGCGGCTGTACGGCGGCCATCGGCCCCGGCGCCGCGCTGGCCGCGGCGGACCCGCGCGGCCGGATCGACCGCTACGTCGACCACCTGCCGCCGGACGCTCCGAACCTCGCCGACGCGCTCGGGCAGTGCGCGCTGACGGTGGTGGCGCTGCCGCCAGCGCAGTCCGCGGTCCCCGATGCCGAGATCGCGGCCGTGGACGCGGCCCGGCCGACGGGCTCGCTGCTCGTCGTCGTGGGGCTGGCGGAGAGCGGATCGCAGCCGCGGCTGCACGTTGCCGCGGCCGTCGGCCCCGGGATGGGCGCCGGCTACCTGACCTCGGCCTCGACTCGGCGGCCGCCGTACGTCCAACTCGTCGACGGGGCGCCGACGGTGCTGGCGCAGCTGGGCCTGCCGGCCCCGGCCGGCGCCATCGGGCAACCCTGGCGCAGCGTCGAGGGACGGCCGGCGGGCACCCCCGCGACCGTGGCGGCGCTGGTGGACACCGACCGCGCGGCCCAGGCCCAGCGGCGCGTGGTCGGGCCGTTCTTTTTCGGCCTCGAGCTGGCGCAGGCGATCGTCTTCGGCCTGGCCGCCTGGCGGCTGCGGCGCCGACCCGCCGACCGGGCTAGCACCCTGCGCTGGCTGCATCGGGTGGCGGTGGCCGCCACCGCCGTGCCGGTGGGAACCTTTCTGGCCAACCTGGTCCCGTGGTGGCGCGCCGGCCTGCCGGCGCTCGCCTTGGTCGGCTCGGTCGTCGTGGCCACGGCAGCGCTGAGTGCTGGGGCGCTGCTCGGCCCATGGCGTCGCCGGCTGCTCGGCCCCGCCGGCGCGGTCGCCACCATAACCGCCGGTGTGATCGCCCTCGACCTGGTCACCGGAGCCCGGCTGCAGATCTCCAGCCTGGCTGGGTACTCGCCGTTGGTGGCCGGCCGGTTCGCCGGCATCGGCAACGCCGCCTACGGCGTGTTCGCGCCAGCAGTCCTGCTCGCCGGCGCCGCACACGCCCGCACCGCGGCCGCCGGCGCCGCGGGCGCCGGTACCGCGCTCGCCGGCCGGTCCCGCCAAGTGGCCCTGGCCATCACCGCTGTCCTCGGTCTGGTCGCGATCGTCGTCGACGGCAGCCAGGCGTGGGGCAGCGACGTCGGCGGAGTGCTGGCGCTGATGCCTGGCGTCGCCGTACTTGTCCTGGGCTGTGCCGGCTATCGCGTCTCATGGTCGCGCCTGGCCGCGGCCGGCGCGGCCGGCGTCGCGGTCGTGGCCGGCTTCGCCGTCGCCGACTACCAGCGTCCGGTGCCCGCCCGCACCCACCTGGGCCGGTTCGTCGACCAGCTGTTGCACGGCGGGGCGGGCGCCGTGATCCGGCGCAAGGCGCAGGCCAACGCCGAGCTGCTGTTGCACAGCGTGTGGTCGCCATTCGTCCCGCTGCTGGTCCTGCTCGCCGCCGCGATCGTGCTGCGACCGGACCGAATGGGCGCCGGCGGGCTGGCGCGGGCCTACGACCGGGCGCCTACGCTGCGGGTCGGACTGCTCGCCGTACTCGTGACCGCCGTCGTGGGCTTTGCGGTCAACGACTCCGGCATTGCCGTCCCCTCCCTGGCGATCGTTTTCGGCGTCCCTTTCGTGGTGGCCGTGACTGCCCACGTCGCCGGCCCGTTCGGCGGGTCGGACTAGCATTCGAACCAGCCTTCCGGACTCGCCGGGAGTAGGGCGAGCAGCCGGGTGGCAGAGATCGTGACGGAGTCGAACTCTGAGTTTGCGGCGCCGGGCGGCGCCGCGGCGACCGAGCTGCCACTGGTGCTGCTGTCGCACCGCGGTCCGATCACGTTCGACTGGGACGAGTCCGGCCGGACCGCGAGCCGGGGCAGTGGCGGTCTGGTCACCGCCCTGATGGGGCTGGCCGAGCACCTGGCCGACGCAGTCTGGGTGTGCGCCGCCTCCAGCGACGAGGACCGCGTGGTGGTGGGCGAGGCCGGTGGACGCTCCGTGCTGGTCGCCACCGGCGCTGAGCCGGCGATTGTCGCGGGCGACGACTCGGTCGAGGGCTCGACGTTGCGGATCAAGATGGTGGCGGTCGAGCCCGCAGCCCACGACGCCTTTTACGCAGTGATTTCGAACCCGCTGCTGTGGTTCGTCCAGCACAGCCTCTACGGGCTCGCCGAGTCTCCCGTCATCACGCAGGTCGAGCACGCCGCCTTCGACGACGGGTACGTCGCGGTCAACCGGCTCTTCGCCGACGCGGTTGCCGACGAGGTCGAGGCCCGCGGGGGCAAGGCGCTGGTGATGCTGCACGACTACCACTTCTACCTGGTGGCCGAGCAGGTACGGCGGCGCTGCCCGCACGCGCTGCTGTCGCACTTCGTGCACATCCCGTGGCCGGGGCCGGACACCTGGCTAACGCTGCCACCGACCATGCGCGACCCGCTGCTGCGTGGCCTGCTCGGCAACGACGTGGTGGGGTTCCAAACGCTGGGATTCGCCCGCAACTTCGTCCGCTGTTGCCAGGACCTGCTCGACCTGCCCGCCGACCTCGACGCGCTGACCGTGTCCGTCGACGGCCGGACCGTGCAGGTGCGGCACTACCCGATTTCGGTCGACCCGGCGGCCCTGGACCGGATCGCGGCCGCGCCGGTCACGCAGGAGTACGCCGCGGATCTCGCGGGGGCGTTTCAGAGCGACGGCCGACAGCTCATCCTGCGGGTCGACCGCACCGACCCGAGCAAGAACGTCGTCCGCGGCTTCCTCGCCTTCGGCACCCTGCTCGACAACCATCCCGAGTTGGTCGGGAAGGTCAGCTTCCTGGCCCTATTGCAGCCCAGCCGAACCGACGTGCCGGAGTACTTCGACTACATCGCCCACATCGGCGCGGTCGTCGCCGAGGTCAACGCCCGGCACACCAACGAGGGCCGGCAGCCGATCGACATGCGGATGGTCGAGGACTACGCGCTGGTCGTCGCGGCGTACTCGGTCTGCGACGTCGTCATGGTCAACCCGGTCGCCGACGGGATGAACCTGGTGGCCAAGGAGTTCCTCCTGGTCAACTCCCGCGACGGCGTGCTGGCGTTGTCGGAGACCGCCGGGGCGTATGAGGAGCTGCGCGAGCACGTCCTAGCGCTGCATCCGTTTGACGTCGCGCAGATGGCCGAGGCCCTGTACGAGGCGCTGACCATGGACGCCGACCAACGGCGCGAGCAGCGGGTGGCCGCCGCCGCGCACGTGCGCACCCACGATGTCCGGGCCTGGCTGACCGCTCAGCTGGAGGACCTGGCGGCGGTCCAGCGCTTGGGTCGAAGGGAGGCCCCAGCGGCCCCCGCCGCTGGGGCCCCATTGCCGCCGCTCGAAGGGGCCAAGCACCGGCGGCGTACTGCGGCTAGACCACGAGGCTGAGCAGCAGGACGCAGGCCAAACCGACCACTGAGATGATCGTCTCCATCACCGACCAGCTCTTGATGGTCTGGCCGACGGTGAGCCCGAAGTACTGCTTCACCAGCCAGAAGCCGGCGTCGTTGACGTGGGAGAAGAACAGCGAGCCCGCACCCACGGCGAGCGCCAGCAGGGCGACGTGCGGCCGGTTCAGGCTGGCGGCCAACGGTGCCACGATGCCAGCTGCGGTGATGGTGGCCACCGTGGCCGACCCGGTGGCGACCCGGATGCCGACCGCGACCAGCCAGCCCAGGATCAGCGGAGACAGCGAGGCCCCCTTGGCGGCGTTGCCAACCATCTGACCCACGCCGGCGTCCACCAGCACCTGCTTGAAGCCACCACCGGCGGCCACGATCAGCAGGATGCCGGCGATCGCGGGCAGCGACCCACCGACCGAGTCCGAGATCCGGCGACGGTCCATCCCGACCGCCATCCCCAGGGTGAACATCGCCACCAGTACGCCGGCCAGCAGCGCCACCACCGGGTTCCCGATCACGTCGAGGATGGCCCGGACGTTGCTCTTCGTGTCCAGCAGCACCTCACCACCCGCGCGCAGCAGCATGAGCACGATCGGCAGCAGCACCGTCGCCACCGTCGGCCCGAAGGCGGGCCGGCGCGGCTCGTCGTCGACCCCGGCGGACCCGCCGCCGGCGGCGCGGGCACCCAGCGCCGTACCGGCAGCCGTCGCCGCACCCGACCGGGCGTCCGGCTCACCCGGACCGGCGCCGACCAGAGCCGGCTCGCGCTCCCGGCTCGGGATGAGCTCCGCCGGAGCCACCGCGGTGACGTAGCGGCTGATGAAGCTGCCGAACACCGGTCCGGCGATGATGACCGTCGGGATGGCGACCACCAGACCGAAGGCCAGGGTCAGGCCGAGGTCGGCCTTGAGGGCGGCAATGGCCACCAGCGGGCCGGGGTGCGGCGGCACCAGGCCGTGCAGCACCGACAGCCCGGCCAGTGCCGGGATGCCGATCTTGAGCAGCGGTACGTCGCTGCGCCGGGAGACCAACAGGACCACCGGCACCAGCAGCACCACGCCGACCTCGAAGAACAATGGCAGGCCGATGAGCGCGGCGACCCCGGCCATCGCCCACGGCAGCTGTCGATCCGACACCCGCTGGACCACGGTGTCCACGATCCGGTCGCCGCCGCCGGAGTCGGCCAGCAGGCCGCCGATCATCGCGCCGAGCGCGATCAGTAGCCCGACGCTGCCGACGGTGTCGCCGACGCCCTTGGTGAAGCTGGCGATGGTCTTGGTTGCGCCCAGCCCGGCGACCAGCCCGAGCGTTGCCGAGCCGAGGATCAGCGCGAGGAAGGGGTGCACCTTGAGCCAGGAGATCAGCGCCACGACGGCTGCGATGCCCAGGACGGCGGCGGCGATCAGTTGCGCGTTACCGCCCGGCGGGGTTGGGATGGCGGCTGCGAGTGTTGTCACGGGTGCGCGTCCTCGCTGTTGATGTTGATCTACTCGGTCTCAGTCTCAGGCTCAGGCGACGTACCGGATCGTTCGGGCAGCAGTGTGATCACCCGCTCCGCTACCACGTCCGGAGGGTCGTCGACGTCCACGGCGGCCCCCGGCTCGTCGGCGGCCAGCGGCTCCAGGGTGGCGAGCTGGCTGGCCAGCAATGAGGTCGGCATGTAGTGACCCTGGCGGTGGGCGATGCGGTCGGAGAGCACCGCCCGGCTGGCGGTCAGGTGGACGAAGAAGACCGAAGGATGGCCGGCGCGCAGCAGGTCGCGATAGGACCGGCGCAGCGCCGAACAGGTCACTATCGCGTTGTCCCCGGCCTGCTCGCGGGCACCGATCCAGGCGGCGATCGAGCGCAGCCACGGCCAGCGGTCGTCGTCGGTCAAGGCGTGACCGGCGTGCATTTTCGCGACGTTCGCGGCGGAGTGGAAGTCGTCGCCCTCGGCGAAAGCCCAGCCGAGCCGGTCGACCAGCTCGTGCGCGATCGTGGACTTGCCGCACGCCGATACGCCCATGACGACCACCGTCGCCGTGGGGGCAGCTGGCATCGTGGTCATGGTCACCTCCCACCTGCCCACACGTCGGGTTGGTCGAGCGGCCGGACGTTACACCCGCCGAGGCGGGCGACCCCGACTCTCGCCCTCGGCGCGCCGAATAGCCTCGCGGTCGTTGGGGAGCGGACCCGGCGCCGGCTGTTAGCCTGGATATCCGTGAACAGCGGCCGGTCCGGCAAGTCCCCCCGTCATCTCTTCGTCACCGGTGGCGTCGCCTCGTCGCTGGGCAAGGGGCTCACCGCTTCCAGCCTGGGCATGCTGCTCAAGGCGCGCGGGCTGCGGGTCACCATGCAGAAGCTCGACCCGTACCTGAACGTTGACCCGGGGACGATGAACCCGTTCCAGCACGGCGAAGTTTTCGTCACCGACGACGGCGCCGAGACCGACCTCGACATCGGCCACTACGAGCGCTTCCTCGACACCAACCTGCACGGCTCGGCCAACGTGACCACCGGGCAGGTCTACTCCGGGGTGATCGCCAAGGAGCGGCGGGGAGAGTACCTGGGCGACACCGTCCAGGTGATCCCGCACATCACCAACGAGATCAAGTCCCGCATCCGCCGGATGGCCAACGACGGCCGGGACGGCCCGGTGGACGTGGTCATTACCGAGGTCGGCGGTACGGTCGGCGACATCGAGTCGCTACCCTTCCTGGAGGCGGTCCGCCAGGTCCGGCATGAGGTCGGTCGCAACAACGTGTTCTTCCTGCACGTCTCGCTGCTGCCCTACATCGGGCCCGCCGGCGAGTTGAAGACCAAGCCCACTCAGCACTCGGTTGCGGCCCTTCGCTCGATCGGCATCCAGCCCGATGCGATCGTGCTGCGGGCTGACCGCGCCGTACCGATCGGGATCAAGCGCAAGATCAGCCTGATGTGCGACGTCGACGACGAGGCAGTGGTGGCGGCCGTGGACGCCGAGTCCATCTACGAGATCCCCAAGGTGCTGCACGCCGAGGGCCTGGACGCCTACGTCGTGCAGCGGCTGGGTCTTCCGTTTCGCGACGTGGACTGGACGGCCTGGGACCGGCTGCTGCGCCGGGTGCATGCGCCGGCGCGCTCGGTCACGGTCGCGCTCGTCGGCAAGTACGTCGACCTGCCGGACGCCTACCTGTCGGTCACCGAGGCGCTGCGCGCCGGCGGCGTGGCGGCCGATGCCCGGGTGGACATCCGCTGGGTGACCAGTGACGACTGCGCCACCCCCGACGGGGCCGCCCGCGCGCTGGCTGGGGTCGACGGCGTTCTGCTCCCGGGCGGCTTCGGCGTCCGCGGGATCGAGGGCAAGGTCGGCGCCGCCCGCTACGCCCGCGAGCACGGCGTACCGGCGCTGGGTCTGTGCCTCGGCCTGCAATGCATGGTGATCGAGGCGGCCCGCCACCTGGCCGGGCTGACCCAGGCTCACTCCGCGGAGTTCGACCCGGCCACGCCCGACCCGGTGATCGCGACCATGGCCGACCAGCGCGACGTGATCGCCGGCGAGCGGGACATGGGCGGCACGATGCGGCTGGGGCTCTACCCCACCAAGCTGCTGGCTGGGTCCGTAGCGGCGCAGGCCTACGGCGCGGCGTACGTCGACGAGCGGCATCGACACCGCTACGAGGTCAACAACGCCTATCGGGGCGTGCTCGAGGCGGCCGGGTTGGTGTTTTCCGGCACCTCGCCGGACGGCCGGCTGGTCGAAATCGCCGAGCTGCCGCGCGACGTGCACCCGTTCTACGTCGGCACCCAGGCGCACCCGGAGTTCCGGTCCCGGCCGACCCGGGCGCACCCGCTGTTCGCCGCGTTCGTCCAGGCCGCGCTCACCCGGGCGGACGAGGCGCTGCTGCCGGTCGATGCCGGTGTGGCCGACGAGCCGCGGCCCGAGCCGGTGCTGCTGCCGTGACCGCTGACCGACAGGTTGCCGACCAGCCCGCCGACACCCACGCCTTTCGAGTCCGCTCCTCCGAGCCGGCGTACGACGGGAAGATTATCCGAGTGCGCCGGGACATCGTCGCCATGCCCGGTGGCGGCGAGTCGCAGCGCGACGTGGTGGAGCACCCCGGCGCGGTCGGCATCGTGGCGCTGGACGACGACGACCGGGTGCTGATGGTCCGGCAGTACCGCCATCCCGTTCGCCGGCACCTGTGGGAGCTCCCGGCCGGGTTGCTGGACGTGGCCGGGGAGCCGCCGCTCGACGCCGCCCACCGTGAGCTGGCCGAGGAGGCCGGGCTGCGCGCCCGGGACTGGCGGGTGCTCGTCGACGCCTTGAACTCCCCGGGAATGTCCGACGAGGCCGTCCGGATCTACCTGGCCCGCGGAGTCGAGGAGATCGGCGCCGACGAGCGGCACAACGGCGAGGACGAGGAAGCGGAGATGACGACGGCCTGGGTGCCGTTGGACGAGGCGGTCCGGCGGGTGCTGGCCGGCGACGTCGAGAACGGCATGGCGGTCATTGGCGTGCTGGCCACGGCGTGGGCACGCTCAACGGGCTACGCCGAGCTGCGCCCCGCCGACGCTCCCTGGCCGGCCAAGCCGTCACACGCCGGCTAACCGCCGGGCCGGCAGCACGCCGTTGGTCGAACAGCTGGCGGCCGCACTCCGGCTGGGTGTTCGCCGCCGGCTGAGCCGATAGGGGGACGGCTGATCAAAAGCCCGATCGGCGGCCGCCCACGTCTTAGACTCCGCTCCCACACACAGCGCCCGGTCGACGCCAGGGCCGGCGGGGTCGCTGCAGGCGAAGGGTCGCGTCGATGAAGGTCGGCATTCCCCGCGAGATCAAGGACAACGAGTACCGGGTCGCGATAACCCCCGCCGGGGTCAAGGAGCTGACCCGGTGCGGCCACACGGTGCTGGTGGAGAAGGACGCCGGGGTTGGCTCTTCCATGCCCGACGGCGACTTCGTCCTGGCCGGCGCGACGATCATCGGCTCCGCGGACGACGTCTGGGCCGAGGCCGACCTGGTGCTCAAGGTCAAGGAGCCGGTCGCCGCGGAGTACCCCCGGATGCGGGCCGGCCAGACGCTGTTCACCTACCTGCACCTGGCCGCCTCCCGGGACTGCACCGAGGCGTTGCTGGCCGCCGGCATCACCGCGATCGCGTATGAGACCGTTCAGCTCCCGGACCGCTCGCTGCCACTGCTCGCGCCGATGAGCGAGGTCGCCGGCCGGATGGCGCCGCAAGCTGGCGCGCACTTCCTGGAGCGCGCTGCGGGCGGGCGCGGCGTACTGATGGGCGGCGCTCCCGGCGTACACCCGGCCAACGTCGTCGTCCTCGGCGCCGGCATCTCCGGCTCCAACGCCGCCTGGATCGCCCAGGGGATGGAGGCCGAGGTGACGCTGCTGGACAAGAACATCGCCAAGCTGCGCGAGGTGGACCGGATCCACAAGGGTCGGATTCAGACCATCGCCTCGAACGCCTACCAGGTGGAAAAGGCGGTGCTGGAAGCCGACCTGGTGATCGGCGCGGTACTGGTGCCGGGAGCCAAGGCACCCACGCTGGTGACCGACGACCTGGTGGCCCGGATGAAGCCCGGCGCGGTGCTGGTGGACATCAGCGTCGACCAGGGTGGCTGCTTCGAGTCAACCCGGCCAACCACGCACTCCGACCCGGTGTTCCGGGTACACGACTGCCTGTTCTACTGCGTGGCCAACATGCCGGGGGCGGTGCCGCACACCTCGACATTCGCCCTCACCAACGTCACGATTCCGTACGCCGTGGAGATCGCGAACAACGGCTGGCAGGCCGCGGTGCGCGCCGACCCCTCGCTGGCGCTGGGCGTCAACGTGGTCGCCGGCGCCGTCACCTACCCGCCGGTGGCCGAGGCCCACGGGATGAGCGCCGTGGAGCTGGCCGAGGTGGTGCGCTGAGAGAGCCGCCGAGCCGGTCGCCGGCGGCGGCGGTCCTGCGCGGGTACCTCGACCACCTGGCCGTCGAGCGCGGACTGGCGGCGAACAGCCTGGCGGCGTACCGAAGGGACCTGTGGCGCTATCTCGCCGTGCTGGCCGACCTCGGCATCGACGCGCTGGCCGACGTCGGGGAGTCCGACGTCGCGGAGTTCCTGGCCCGGCTGCGGGAAGGCGAGTCGGGACACCCGCCGCTGTCGGCGTCGTCGGCTGCTCGGGCCGTCAGCGCGGTACGCGGGCTGCACCGCTTCGCCGTCCGGGAGGGCGCGGCCGCCCTCGATCCGGCCCGCGCCATCCGACCCCCGGTGCCGGCGCGGCGGCTGCCGAAGGCGCTGACGGTGGACGACGTAGAGCGCCTGCTGGCGACCGCCGACGCCGACCCGCCGCCGCTGGGCCTGCGAAACCGAGCGCTGCTGGAGTTCCTCTACAGCACCGGCGCGCGGATCTCGGAGGCCGTCGGGCTCGCCGTGGACAACCTCGACCTGGAGTCGGGCTCGGTGCGGCTGACCGGCAAGGGCGCCAAGCAGCGGGTGGTACCGGTCGGCAGCTACGCCCGAGCCGCCGTTGAGGCCTACCTGGTCCGCAGTCGGCCGGCGCTGGCGGCGGTCGGCCGGGGCAGCAGCGCGCTGTTCCTCAACGCCCGCGGCGGCCCGCTGACCCGCCAGGGCGCGTGGGGGCTCTTGCGGGACACCGGGGCGCGGGCTGGCCTGCGCGGACCGCTGTCCCCGCACACCCTGCGGCACTCCTTCGCCACCCATCTGCTCGATGGCGGGGCGGACGTCCGGGTGGTGCAGGAGCTGCTCGGGCACGCGTCGGTGACGACCACGCAGATCTACACCCTCGTCACCGTCGACCGGCTGCGCGAGGTGTATGCCGCCGCGCACCCCCGCGCGCTGGGTTGACGAGCCGGCAGCGCCGGTGGGCCGGAACCGATTACGGCTCGCGGTCATTCTGGCGCCCGCCGTACTGCCGTGACGGGTGGGCACGGGGGGCTCCGGCCGCGGCTAGCCCCAGCGGCGCCCCGACTGCCTGCCCTGCTTCGGCTTGTGATCTCAGCTAGGGGTGCGCCCCGACCACGGCGTGACTGGCCGCTCCCGCCGTACGCCGTCCAGCACCAGGTCGACTCGTTCGTCGAAGAAGGCGACCAGCCCCGCGACCACCGCGGCCTCCGGCAGCGGTTGCTGGTAGGTCCAGGCGAGGTCCGCCACCTCCCGACCGTTGACCAGAGGCGAGAGGTACGACGCGTGGCCCTTGTAGGCGCAGGTCGTTCGGGTCGCGCTCGGGATCAGCTCCACCCTGACGTCCTCGCGGCGCAGGTAGAAGCGGGTCGGAAGCATCGTCTCGAACAGCAGCAGAGGCCGGCCCGACTCCGCCAGCACCTCGCCTTCGAGCTCGAGCCGGACCCGGCGCGAGCTCGGCAGGACATCGATGCGGTGGAACGGATCCCGCGGGTGCCCGACATTCGGCTCGTCCTCCTCCCACCAGCTGTCGAAGACGTCGAAGTCGAGCACGACGTAGCCGTCGAGGTCCGGATCGGCGAGGCGCAGGCCAGCCCCGGCACGCACCTCCCGCCCGAGGTGGATGTCCACGACCTCCCCCTCGGCGGTGTGCACCGCAAACGGGATCGACGGGTCGAGAACGGGCCGCCAAGGCACGTCGGGCAGCAGGTAGCCGACGTCGTCGGCCCCACGGGTGGCCGGCTTCCCCGCCACCAGCGCCGCGGCCATGTCCTCGGCCGGCACGGCCCAGGAGGGCACGACCCGGCGCGGCTCCCACAGCAGCACCGCGCGGGTCGAGTCCACAGCCGTCCGGTCGCTCAGCGATCGCCCGGATCCGCTTCGCCGTCGGCTCGTGACGCAGGCCCGCCAGGCCGCTCATCAGCGAATGGCGTACCAACGTGCTCATAGCCCCAGCCTTCGCGGATGGACGGGTCACCGGTGTGCACGGAGCATGCCCTCGACGGATCCGGTGTCATGGGGGCACGGCCGGCTGCCAGCGGGCCCCACGTGGCCAGGGCGGCTCCGGCCATGGTCGCGGATCGGAGCCGTTGGGTACGCGCCCCGCTACCTAACGTACGAGGGCCGATGACAGGGACTTTTGACCCTACCTGGTGGTCCAAAAGGCATGAAACGTTGGCTCCATGTTGGGCACAGCGGAATGGCCCGGGGTCCGTGACGTGGGCCTGCGTCCGTCCACGATGGCGGACGTCGACGCGCTGCTCGTCCGCTTCGGCTGCCCATTGGCGAGGGTGCCGGCAGGTCCCCTGTCCCTCAACGAGTGGCAGCCGATGGCCCGCAGCCCACCCTCACCGCGGCCGGAGTGAACGCACCGGGTGTGCCGGTGCGAGAAGCGATGGGAGGCGCGTGATGACCACCATGGTTGTTGACTCGGCGGAGTACTCCGTCGCCGCGGCGATGACGGTTGGCCAACTTCGGGACCTAATCGGCGACCTGGCCGACGACACCCCGCTGCACATCGGCGTGTACGGGCACCACCACTTCAACAGCGTGCTCGGCACCATGCCGGTCACCTCGGCGCGGGTGGAGCCGATCCCCGGTGGTGTCATCGTGCTCCTGCATGTGCCCGGCATCTCGTGAGCCGCCGCGGGCCGTGACCCGGTCCTCGGCAGCACCCTGGTCGGCTGTGGATGATCCCTCGTCGTTCGGATCGGGTCGTGGTGGTGGTGGCGCCGGTAGGCCGTGCATTCGGCCGCCGGCTGCCGCTGCCGCTGCCCGGCTTCGGGCGCTAAGGGCTCCCCACCCGGAAGTCCGTGGGGGGTGACTGGCTGCCGCCGACCGACACGAAGGTGAGGCCACCCTCGATGTCGGCGGACGACATGGTGGTCCTCGAGCCGAACCTCGTGGGCCGCTTGTGCTCCGTCACCTCGATGAGCATGTCGATCGGCCGTTGACCGGACCTCACTACGGCGCGGAAGCGGGTGCCGACGTCCACCGGGCCGTCGGTGAGCTTCTCCGAGCGCAGCATTCGTGGGTTGTATGTCGGTTCGTTGCGCTGGTTGGCGACGCAGTCGAACACCACCTCGACCGGTCGCTCGATGACGATCTCACCTTGGACGCGCGCCACGTAGCGTCACCTCCTCGCATGGCCGGCGGCCGCCGGGTCACCGGCTTTGGCGCGTCGGCGGCCGGCTGGATGTCAGCTGTTGCCGGGCCCTTGCGGCGCAGTGCGATCCAAGCCGCCAACAACCACCCAAGGTAGGCCACGCCCGCCGCGCTCTGCGGATAGGAGTAGGGACCGGCCACCGAGCTGCCTACGGCGACCATTGTCTCCAGGAACTCACTGCCGCGGAGCAGGGCGGGCACTCGGGCCAGGTTGAGCGGGGCGAGCAGGTACGCGGACCAGGTGGCCCAACCGGGCAGCAGGCGCGCAGTCCGAGCGGCGTACCCAGTTGCGGCGAGGAACGGGGCGATCGTCGTCGGTCCGATGGCGCCGAAGGCGGGTCGGGAGGCCCCCGTCAGCGCCCGCACGACGCTGGGGTCGGGGGCACCGCGGGCGCCGAGCGCCGCGCCGGCGGTGAGGACGTCCGCCACCCGTGACGCCGGAGGCGACCAGGCCGGCGCCGAGGACGACCGCAGCAGCGAGGACGACCGCAGCAGCGAGGACAACCGCAGCAGCAAGCTGTTGTTCCGGTTCAGGCTGCCCCGCGAGCCCCAACCAAGGTCAAGATACCCGACGAGCAGATGGCCGCCCTGGCCCAGACCCCGCACGTCTTCCACCCGTAGTGGAACTACACACCTCCACCCAGCCCCCAGAACCTAGGTTTTGCCCTCCAGGTACTGACGCAGCGGGGCGCCAGCCGCCGGCGCTCGTCGAGTAGCTGCGCGTGCTGCGCGTGCTGGGCGCCGGGGTCACCCCTCACGGGCCGCGGCTCAGCGCGGCGTCGCGATCGGTGCGGCTCGCTGGCACCGCCCACGGCGGCGTCGC
>JADGOU010000307.1 GCA_017882835.1 Frankiaceae bacterium
TGCTGCACGTGACCATCCCGGTCGCGGCGACCGCGCAGCCGCGCCGGATCCAGGTCACCCAGACCGCCGAACCGGCCGGGCAGCCCAAGACCATCGACGCCGCCGACGCCGACCCGAAGTCCACCGCCGCGCCGCCGCGCAACTGACCGGACCGGCGTCTCGGTCGGGTCCGGGCCGGGTGCGCATCGGCATTGGCCGACCGACCTATGCGGCGGGCGCTGTCGCCGTCCCAGGGTTGGCTGGGCCGCGTCGTGCCTTACCGGCATCCCGAAACTGTGTTCGAGCAACCCGTAGTGTCAAGGACCTCTTGGGAGACGAGACCCGGATGCGTGTTGGCCGGGTCCAGCGGGGCCCAGTGCCCCAAGGGCAACGACCGCACCTCCCCGTCCAGGTTGCGCAGTACAACCACGAGGCTGCGAGCCAACGCAAGAGCGCTTGACCTCCGTTAGGAACTCAGCACCGCCAGGTCGTTCTCGCTGGGCTGGGCGGGGACCTGGCCGGCCAGCCGCCGACCCGCATCGACCAACGCTTCGTAGCCGTCTGGGATGGTCACGACGTGCTCGCCCAGGTTCACCAGCGAGCCGACGTCCCGGTCGGTGACCAGCACCCGGGTGCCGGAGTGGGTGAGCACGTGGCGCATCTCCGCCGGGCTGAGCCGGGTGTTCAGCGGGACCGGCACCATTCCCGCGCCCGGTACGGCGAGCAGCAGCTCCAGGTAGCGGTGGCAGTTCGCCGCCAGCAGCGCCACCCGGTCCCCGGGTGCCAGCCCGAGGTCGCGCACCGCGGCGGCCACGGCGCCGGTGCGCTCGGTCAGCTCGGCGTAGGTCAGCCGAACGGAGTCGCAGACGGCGGCCTCGGCGGCGGCGTACGGCACGTGAGCTCGGACGACCGGGTGCACCAGCGTCAGCACCAGGTCAACGTCGCCTAGGCCTAGGCGTGCCCTAGGCGACCCGCCGCGCGTCAGTAGTCGGAAGTCCCAAGTTCGACAGACTCTTGACGAACGTACATGTGTATGTCCAACATAGTGGCTTCCACAGCTGGCTTCGGCGGAGGTAGCGCATGTCTGTGACGGCTTCGAGCGCACGCCAGAACTGGCCGTGCCAGAGCCAGCGCCAGCGCAGGAGCCGCAGCCCGGACCGGTCGAGGTCTCCTTCGACGCCGCGCCGGACTGCTACCGGCACTGGCGGCTGCGCTTTGACGGCGACGTGGCCTGGCTGCTGCTCGATGTGGATGAGCAGGGCGGCATCGTCCCGGGCTACGAGCTCAAGCTGAACTCCTACGACCTCGGCGTCGACATCGAGCTGTACGACGCGGTGCAGCGGCTGCGCTTCTCCCACCCGGAGGTGCGGTCGGTCGTCCTCACCAGCGGCAAGGACAAGACGTTCTGTGCCGGGGCGAACATCCGGATGCTGGCCCAGTCCAGTCACCCGTGGAAGGTGAACTTCTGCAAGTCCACCAACGAGACCCGCAACGGCATCGAGGACGCCACCGAGAACTCCGGCCAGACCTACATCGCGGCGATCAACGGCACCGCGGCCGGCGGCGGCTACGAGCTGGCGCTGGCCTGCGACGAGATCGTGCTGGCCGACGACGGGTCCTCGGCGGTGGCCCTGCCCGAGCTGCCGCTGCTCGGCGTCCTGCCGGGCACCGGCGGCCTGACCCGGGTGGTGGACAAGCGCGGAGTCCGCAAGGACCTCGCCGACGTGTTCGCCACCACGACGGAAGGCGTCAAGGGTCGGACGGCGGCCAGCTGGAAGCTCGTCGACGAGGCGGTGCCGCGCGGGCGGTTCGACCAGGCCGTGCGCAAGCGCGCCGCTGCGGCCGCCGACCGTTCGGACCGGCCGCGGGCGGCCCGCGGCGTCGACCTGCCGCCGCTGGAGCGCACAGTCACGCCCGACGGCATCCGCTACCGACACGTCGAGGCCGTCTTCGACCGGCCCGGCGGCATCGTGACGATCACCGTCTTTGGCCCGCACGGCGACGTACCGGAGTCGTTGGAGCGCATCCACGCACTCGGTGCCGCCTTCTGGCCGCTGGCGATGACGCGCGAGCTCGACGACCTCATCCTGCGGCTGCGGGCCAACGAGCTCGAGCTCGGCATCTGGGTGATCAAGACCAAGGGCGAGATCGACGGCGCGCTGGCCTTCGAGCGGATCATCGCGGAGCACAGTGGCACCGACTGGTTCGTCAACGAGATCCGGCACTACTTCAAGCGGGTGCTCAAGCGCCTCGACGTCACCAGCCGCAGCCTGATCGCGCTGATCGAGCCGGGCAGCTGCTTCGCCGGGGCGCTGCTGGAGCTGGCGCTGGCCTGCGACCGCCAGTACATGCTGGACGGGTCGCTGGAGGACAGCGAGTTCAGCGAGGAGGGCGACCCGGCGCCGATCCTATTGACCGAAAGCAACTTCGGCGCCTTCCCGATGGGCAACGGCCTGACCCGGCTGGAGTCACGGTTCTACGGCAACGAGGCGCACGTGGCCCGGCTCCGCGACGAGCTCAACCGGCCGCTGCTGGCCGCGGAGGCGCTCGAGCTCGGCTTGGTCACGTTCGCCCCGGACGACATCGACTGGGCCGACGAGGTCCGGATCGCGTTGGAGGAGCGCGCGTCGTTCAGCCCGGACGCGCTGACCGGCATGGAGGCCAACCACCGCTTCGTCGGCCCCGAGACGATGGAGACGAAGATCTTCGGTCGGCTCACCGCCTGGCAGAACTGGATCTTCAATCGTCCCAACGCCGCTGGTGAGACCGGCGCGCTGCGCTCGTTCGGCACCGGCCGGCGGCCCACCTTCGACCGGAAGCGAGTGTGACCCGGTGAGCACCCCCGCGACCACGTCGATCGACTACACCGAGCGGATCCCGAACAACGTCGACCTAGCGTCGGACCGACGGCTGCAGCGGGCGCTGGAGGCCTGGCAGCCGAAGTTCCTGCACTGGTGGAACGACATGGGACCGACGCTGCACACCGAGGACGTCTATCTGCGGACGGCTGTCGCTGTCGGCCGGGAAGGGTGGGCGAACTTCGGCCACGTGCACCTGCCCGAGTACCGCTGGGGCATCTTCCTGGCCGAGCGCAACCCGGACCGCACGATCGGCTTCGGCGCGCATCGCGGCGAGCCGGCCTGGCAGCAGGTGCCCGGCGAGTTCCGCTCGGCACTGCAGCGGCTGATCGTCATCCAGGGCGACACCGAGCCGGCCAGCGTCGAGCAGCAGCGCCACCTTGGGCTGACCGCGCCGAGCCTCTACGACCTGCGCAACCTGTTCCAGGTCAACGTCGAGGAGGGCCGCCACCTTTGGGCCATGGTCTACCTGCTGCACGCCTACTTCGGTCGGCAGGGCCGGGAGGAGGCCGAGTCGCTGCTGCTGCGCAACTCGGGCAGCGCGGACTCACCGCGGATCCTCGGTGCCTTCAACGAGCCGACCCCGGACTGGCTGGCGTTCTACATGTTCACCTACTTCACCGACCGGGACGGCAAGTACCAGCTCGGCACACTCAAGGAGAGCGCCTTCGACCCGCTGTCGCGGACGTGTGAGTTCATGCTCAAGGAAGAGGCGCACCACATGTTCGTCGGCACGACCGGCATCGACCGGGTCGTGACCAGGACCGCCCAGCTGATGCGTGCGCACGACACCGCGGACGTGCGCCCGTTCGGCGGCATTCCGCTGGAGGTCATCCAGCGCTATCTCAACTTCCACTTCAGCGTGTCGCTGGACTTGTTCGGCAGCGAGACCTCGACCAACGTGGCCAACTAGTACACCGCCGGACTCAAGGGCCGCTGGCAAGAGGGCCGCCGGCGCGACGACCACCAGCTGACCGCCTCGACCGGCGTCGTCGACGCGGTCGTGCACGGCCGGCTCACCGAGGTCGAAGCGCCGACGCTGCTGGTGCTCAACCAGGACCTGCGCACCGAGTACATCTCGGACTGCGGCAACGGCGTCGTCCGGTGGAACCGTATCCTCGCCGCCGCGGGCCTCGACGACCGCCTGCAGCTGCCGCACCGCGGCTTCAACCGCAAGGTCGG
>JADGOU010000308.1 GCA_017882835.1 Frankiaceae bacterium
GCCGACCAGGTCGACAGCTGCCGCGGACAGCGGTTGGCTTGGCCGGGAGCCAGGCGCGAGTCGAGATGGAGGCCGGCGGATGAATGCGGCGGTGGAGGCGGACCGGGCGCTGCTGCGTCGCCGCGCGGAAGAGCTGCCGACCGTGGGCCTGTGCGCGGTGGCCGCGACGACGGACGAGCTGGTCGACCCGCTGGTGCTGCCCACCCAAATGGCCGTTGACGACGACGTCGTCGAGGACGTGCCGGGTGTGCTTCGCGCGGTCCGGGGCCGGCTGCAGCAGGCGGCCGCGTCGCTGGCCTCGGTGCCGGAGGCGATGGCGTGCGCCCGGGCCGCCCGGTAGCTGGCCGACGCGGACCTGATGCTGGCCGGGTCCGCCCGGTGAGCTACGCCGCGACGTTCGCGAAGCTGAAGACCCAGGTGAGCAGTGACTCCGCCGAGTGGTGAAACGGGACGGCGATGCGTGCATTCGGTAGGTCCATGGCGTTGTCAGTAGCCGCGCTGGCCGCGCTGGCGCTGCCGCTGTTCGTCAGCTCGCCGGCCTTTGCGGCCGGCTGCTCCTCCGGGGACCAGGTCGCCGACAAATACTGCGCCATGGGTGCGGCCACCTCGGTGCTCGGCGCGCCGGTCAGTGCCGAGTACTCGGTCGGATCGGGCCGGGGCCGGGACTACCAGGGCGGCTCCATCCTGTGGTCGGCGCCCACCGGCGCCCACGAGGTGCACGGCGCCATTGTGGGCGACTACCGGACGGTCGGCGGACCGGGCAGCCTGCTGGGCTTCCCGCTCACTGACGAGACCGGAACCCCGGACGGGGTCGGCCGGTTCAACCACTTCGCCGGCGGCTCGGTCTACTGGACCCCGGTCACCGGGGCGCACGAGGTGCACGGCGCAATCCGCGCCGAGTGGGTGGCCACCGGCTGGGAGCGCGGCTCGCTGGGCTACCCGGTCACGGACGAGACCGCGACCGGCGGCGGCCGGTTCAACCGGTTCACCGGCGGGTCGGTGTCCTGGACCCCGAGCACCGGCGCGCACGAGGTGCACGGGCTGATCGGGGCGAAGTATCTCGCGCTCGGCGCCGAGAACAGCCTGCTGGGCTTCCCGCTCACCGACGAGACCGGGACCCCGGACGGGGTCGGCCGGTTCAACCACTTCGCCGGCGGCTCGGTCTACTGGACCCCGAGCACCGGCGCGCACGAGGTGCACGGCAGCATCCGGGCCACCTGGGCGGCCCGGGGCTGGGAGACCGGCTCGCTCGGCTACCCGGTCAGCGACGAGTACGGCGTCGCCGCTGGCCGGGAGAGCGACTTCACCGGCGGGTTCCTGCACTGGGAGGCGGCCTCCGGGACGATCAAGACTGGGGCCGGCCAGGTGCTGGCCCCCGGGGTCGCCCAGCAGAGCCGGCGCGACCCGGCGGGCCCGTTCGCCATCTCGGTGACCACCGTGGACCCCGCCGGCTCCGCCCGCTTGGCGGCCGGCCTGGCCCAGGACCAGATGCCCGGCACCGAGGTGACCTCCTCGATCGCCAGCCGCTACGGCGCCATCGCGGCCACCAACGGCGGCTACTTCACCACCTCCGGTGGCCCGGTGCACGCCTACGCCCAAGCCGGCCACATCATCGCCGCCCCGGGCCTGGTCGAGAACAACATGGTGGACCAGCGCGATGGAAGCCTGCGCATCGGCGGGCCGAACTTCACCATGACGGTGTCCGCCCCCGTGGGCGCCCGTGGCGTGGTCAAGGTCAACGCCGGCGCGCCGGCCGCGAGCGAAATCGCGGCCTACACCCCGGAGGGCGGCACCCTGTCCACCCCGCCGGCCGGCGGTCACTGCGAGGTCCGGGTGCACCCATCCGCCCCGGTGGTGGCCCCGGACGGGTCCACCACCAGCGTTGGCAACGTCGACGCCGTCTCCTGTGCCACGGCGCTGGCGACCGGCGGCGGCACCGTACTGGCCACCCCGGCCGCCGGACCGCTGGCGCCCTACCTGGCCACGCTGACGCTTGGCACCCAGATCCGGCTGTCCTGGTCGCTGGGCTGGCCCGGCGTGTTCAACGCCGTCGGCGGCAACGCCCACCTGGTCGTGAGCGGTGCGGTCAACGGCCCGGACGTTGACGGCACCGACCCGTTCTTCGCCCGCAACCCGCGCACCGGGGTCGGCCAGGCCCGCGATGGCCGACTGTTGCTGGTCACCGTCGACGGCCGCCAGAGCGGCTACAGCGACGGGATGACGCTACGCGAGTTCGCGAACCTGTTCACTGCGCTCGGCGCCGACAGCGCGCTCAACCTCGACGGCGGCGGCTCGACAACGATGACCCACGGCTCGACCGTCATCAACCGGCCCAGCGACGCCGCCGGCCAGCGGCCGGTGTCGAACGCGCTGATGGTGCTGCCGCCCGCGCCGCCCGCGGTCCGGGTCTACCAGCCGACCGTGAGCAGTGCCAGCGTCCCGCCGGTCGGCTCCACCCCGGAGACGGACCCGGCCTCGGTCGGTGGCCTGGCTGCCGCCATGGCCAGCCGCGGTGCGACGTTGACCCCGCAGCTGAGCGGCGCGGCCAGCACCTTCCGGGCCTCCCGGTAGGTCCGGCACTGGGCGTGTCAGAGCCGGCGTCGGCCTCCCCTTCAATTTCGGGTGTGATTGCGGCTCAAGTCAGCGCCGGCACCGTGCGGATCTACGGTCGTGTCTGCCTCCTGTCCGCGCCCAGGCCACACGGCCGGCAGGGTCGTTCGCGGCCGGGTGCAAAGACGTGGTGGCCGGCAGCGGCAGCGGTGCTGCTGTTGCGCCGGGTCACCGCCAAGCTGCCGGGCAGGCCCAGGCCAGTGCTACCCACGGCGACGACCGCCCGCCCTCGATGACCTGCGGGCCGCGCCCAAGGCGGCAGAGACCGCGGCCGCGGGGACGACGACGGAGCCGACCCAACCGGGCGGCGGTGGCGGGGCGGCCGCCGGTTCACTGGACGCGGCCACGGTGACCGCCGGCGCCAGGACGTCGACGACGTCGACCGGCGGCCACGGCCAGGATCGGTACGGCGGGGACGGCCGGCGTGATCGCAAGCCCGAGAACCCCGGCTGCGGCAGCCACGGCGCCGGATCGAGCCCCCGACAGCCTTATCGGTCGTCAGCCGCACCGAGGTTGGCATGCGCCGTCCCTGCCGTCGGTGCTTGCCGTGAGCCTGCGGTCGTCCTGCCCTCCCACCCAACGCAGTACAGCTCGCTTGCCGTATGCGGTTCGTGATCGTCGCCCCACTTCCTAGGGCCGACACGTCCTACAACCACCCTAAGCCGGGTGAGCGGACCATGCACCGGGACGTCGAGTGCCCGCTCGGCCTGGCGGAGCGGGCAGAGGCCGGCGCTCGGATGCGGAGCGGATCGTCGTAGCCCAGGTAAGCCAGCGACGGCGTGCTGCTGCTCGGGTACTGCCCGGCCCGGCGTCGCAGAGGTCCTGTCTGTACGCGAATTTCCGGACAGCGTTGTGGACACAGCTTCTGGGACGCTTGTGCCTGCTCTTCCGGCGCTCTGACGGACGTCGGCGGGGAGTGTCCCACATCCGACCAGCGAGCAAGATCAGAATGTCCGAAGGGGATTCCTGACCGGGATTCCTAGATGCCCGTCGCCGTCCGTTGAGGTTGTCCCGTAGGGCGTGGAATTTGAGGTAGGCGGCGGTTCCTCCGCTCCGTCCGCTGACGCGTCCAGCGTTCGGAGCGATCCGCCAAGATCGAAGGAGGAGCTGCTGTGGTGCGAGCGTCGCGCGACCCTGGGACCGGAGTTAGGGCAGGACGCGGAGTCTGAGAGGTTCCTGGCCGGCCGGCTTTGACCTTCACGAGGCACTGCGCTCACGTGGATGGTCGCGCGTGCGATTGCGGTGCCCTCAATCTGGCCCGGCTAGGGCAGGATCTCGACGTACCCGTCCGTCCCACACACGCGGATCCGCTGCCCATCCCGGATCAGCCGGGTGGCATGCTCCACCCCCACGACGGCCGGCAAGCCGTACTCCCGTGCGATGACTGCGCCATGGGTCAT
>JADGOU010000309.1 GCA_017882835.1 Frankiaceae bacterium
CGGGTGTAGATCCGGGTCGACTCTGGCGACGCGTGGCCCAGTCGGCGCTGCAGTGCCAGCTCCCGCATCCCGCCCTCCCTACTGGTAACCAGCAGTGTTGCGACTACGTCGAGTGCCTCCGACCCGGGTGTTGACGCAGAGGCCACTCGTCAGGTGCCGTGACCGCCGGACCGGGCGAGTTCGGCGGCGTAGCAGGCCCAGTCCCCACCAGCGTCGCGCGTCCACCGGGTGGCGGTTCCCACGCTGAGATGGAGTAAGTCGGCCAGAACCGCGGCCGGAACTTCGGCGGCGAGTTGGAGCAGGGTGGCCCGCCGTCCGGGCAGGGCTCGGATGCCGAGGGTGCGCAGCCGTTCGCCCAGCCGGGCTGGACTGATCGGGCGGCCGGGTAGGTGGCCGGGGAACAGCCATGGGCTGGCCGTCGGTGCCCCGACGCCGACGTAACGGCGGCCGGTGTCGATCAGCTCGGTGAGCAGGCCGGCGAGCGGCTCGGGGACGGTGATGTCACCGGTGCCGAAGCGCACGGACACGATGTCGTGGCCGCGGGAGACCTGCGCAGTGGTCATGACCGCGATTCGGGACAGCTGCTGGCCGTAGCAGAGCAGGAAGGCGCCGGCGACCCGGTCGGTGAGCTCGACGGCATCGTCGTGCAGCAGGCGGGCGACCAGCGCCCAGCGGTCGTCGGCCGCGATGGCTGGCCCGGCCGTTCGACCCAGCGTCGGCACCAGCAGCGTCGGACCGTGGTGGTGGCTGGCGGCCCAGCCGAGGAAGTCCCGGACCGGGTAGCCGGCGGGCCCGGCGGCGAGCCACTCGTCGATGTCGGCCTGGCGGCAGTCGGCCAGCGGGACGCCGCGGTGACCGAGCCAGTCGAGGAAGCGGGCGGCGACGCGGAGCTGAGTGCGGGCGTAGCCGGTGGGGGTTCGCGGCCGGTGCGCCGCGGTGGATCGGTGGCGCAGCCGGCGCAGCACCCGCCAGGTGGCGTAGGCGTGCAGCAACCGACGATGCTCGGCCGGCTCGACGTCGGCGAGCAGCCTGTCGACCCAGGCCTCGGTCCGGGCAACGGCTTCGTCCCGGGCCGGCAGTGCCCCGCCGGCGACCAGGACGTGGCGCAGGTAGTCAGCGGCGCGGCGCGCCGGATGGGCATCGAGCGCCGCGTGCGTGCTCGCCAGCCGACCGGCGGCCAGGTCGGCCAACAGCGGCGCGCCGGCTCCACCCCGCAGCCAGTTCAACGCCGTGCGCGGTGTCCGGGTGGCGATGATGGCCCCGTGCACCGGCAGCAGTGCGGCCGGGATCTGCCCATCACCGGTGCGCAGCAGCGCACCGGTGCGGCGCCGCAACGCGCAGCGCTCACACCGGCCGCGCTCGTAAAGCTTGTCCTCCACGCCGCAGTCGATACACACGTGGTTGGCCGGCAGCCCGGCACAGTCGGCGCAGGTGGTCGCGGCCGGCCCGGCCGGCGCGACCAGCCGGCGCAGCATGTGACAGGACTCGCAGGGGCCGCGGTGGCGCAGGGCCGCGGTATAGCAGGAGTCACAGACCGGCCCCTCGGGCCAGTTCGCGGTCGGCGGTCTGCGCTGACCGCAGCGGGCGCAGCCCACGGTGCGCCGCGGGGCGCAGGATGCGCAGATCGCCCGGTCGGTGCCGGCGAAGCTGCACGCCCGGCGCCGTCCGCAGCTGGTGCAGTTGGCCGTCGGCAGCCGAAAGCAGCCGTCACAGATGTCGGGCTGGTCGCCGTGGGCGCGGCGGGCGATCCGCCGAACGCGGCCACACCGGCCGCAGGTCCGCTGCGGACGATCAGCGCAGCGGGCGCAGACTCCCCGGTGCTCGCGGTCGCGAGCGGCGACCGGTTTGGTGACGCCGCAGCGGGCGCACGGCTTCGCGAGCTCGCGACGTCGACAGCGGGCGCACACTCCACCCGCGACCGACCGGGTCAACGGGCGACCGGTCCGCCGGCAGTGCCCGCAGGCCGGCTCGGTCAGCGAACCGGCCCCGGCCGCCACCAGCGTGGTGACCAGCCGGCCCACTACCGGCGGTGCCCCCGTCTTCAGCGCCGCCGGATCGGCGGCCAGGGCGGCGGCCAGCGCCCGCAGCGCCGCCGGAGTGGTGACCACCACCCGCAGCGCGGTCTCGACCTGTCCGGCCGACAGCGCCGCGTCGGCGGCCAGCACCGCGGCCACCACTTGGCGATGACGGGCCGTGCCGGTCACGGCGAGGGCAACCGGGCCACCCGGGCCCGACGCGGCCGGGCCGGCGGGGACGAGGTCGCCGCGTCGCGCCGTGGCACCGCCGACATACCGGCGTACGGCTCGATCAGCTGGGCCGGCGAGCAGTCGAGGATGTCGCACAACGCCGCCAGCGTGGTCAGGTTCAGCCGCTCCGGCACCCGCACCACCAACCGGTAAACCTGCTCGCGGGACAGCCGGACCCCCCGGTCGGCCAGCAGCGGCACGAGATCGGTGGTGGCGAACATCCCGGCCTCGGCCATCAGCCGACGCAGATGCCAGTGATATCCCACCTTCGATGGCATTACCGCACCTCCGCAAGCCCGTCGGCGTCGAACGCGCGAGCCAGCGCCGAGCGCAGCATCCGGTTCTTGGCATCCGCGCCGACGGTGGTGTAGACGGCCGTCGTGGACGCCCAGGAGTGCCCCACCTGCTGCTGCACGAACAGCGGGTCGGCGCCGTCCTCAATCAGGTGGGAGACATAGGAGTGCCGCAGGCAGTGCACCGACAGCTCGCCCGGTAGTCCGGCTGCCGCCCGGTAGAGCGCGAACCGGTCGTCGACCGAACGGGTCGAGATCCGATCACCGCGTTCGGTCGGCCACACGGCCGCGGCGCTGGCAGCGCTCAACCGCGGACGCACCTCGGCCAGATACTCCGCGAGCGCCTCGACCGCCCACGGCAGCACGCTGGCCACCGCGCGTCGACGCGGCGGCGAACCGCGCATCGCCTTGCCGAAGCGCACGTGACACACCCCCAGGGCGCCCAGTTCCGGCGCCGCTGGGTTGGTGGTGAAGTCGGTCCGGTCCAGCATCGTCACCTCCCGGCAGCGCAACCCCCAGCCGTAGGTCACCTTCAACAAGGTGGCGTCGCGAAACGCCGTCAGGCTCCCTTTGCGGCCCGTCCCGGCCAGCCGCTCCGCGCGATCATCCGCCGCGTCGAACAGCGCCTGGCACTCTGCCCGGGACAGCGGCCGGCGCTCCGGCCGACCCTCGTAGTCCGCGACGTGGGTCGCGGTGTTGTCGGCGTGGCAGATCTGGGTCGGCCGGGCCCCGACCCGCTGTTCACACTGCCCCACCCAGCCGTAGCGGGGGTCGATGGCATAGCCGCAGAACGCCGCGATCGCGCCCTGGTAGGACCGCACCGTCGAATGCGCCCAACCCCCCTGGGCCACCCAGCGCTCCAGCTGCTCGGGTCGCCAGCCCCACGGCCAGCCGGCAGCGAACGCCTGGAACCGGCGCAGCGTGCGCTCGCGCTGGTCGATCAGCGACGCGCCGAGCCGACGACTGATCTGTTGTCGCCGCCAGCCCGCCAGCATCTCCTCGAACAACGCCGACTCCGCCGACAGCGGCGTGGTGTCGTGGGCCAGCGCCAGGACAGCCCCCGACGGCTCCATTCCGGCCTACCTTCCTGCCGGCATTGGTTGCCTCATCGTGGCGGTGAAGGCAACGCCACCGGATGCCGCATCCTGGCATCTGGTGCATCAGCCGCACGTCATCCCAGGTCAGCCGGCGTGTCGGACGCCGTGCCCACCACACCGGCCCACCACCCGTGGACCGCAAAGCCAGTAAGCACAGCAGGTCACGCAACCTGTCGAGTGCCTCCCGAAGTTGCACTGGATGCAACACTGCGGACTAACAGCCAGGTCGCGTAGGTGTGCCGAAACCAGTGCGGCCCGAACCCGATCCCGGTTCGCCGGCGTAACCGACCGACCAGGTCATATACAGCCGGGTAGTTCAGCGGACGACCATGCGGGCGACCCCACAAGTTGACGAACACATAGTCCGAAT
>JADGOU010000310.1 GCA_017882835.1 Frankiaceae bacterium
CGCTACCAGCGCTACCACCAGGAGCACGGCGACTCCGCGCCGCCCTGGACTCAGCCGAGCGCTCTGCAACCCGACTGGCAACCGCTCGAGCGCCGCGCCGGTCAAGACCCGGATGACGCGCCGACGCGGGGGCGCAGCGCCGGCAGCAGCGGGGGCGTCCGCCGGCTCGTTGCCCGGCGGTGGCGGCACCCAGCCGCCCTCGACCGGCGGCGGCACCCAGCCACCGGCTTCCAACGCAGCGGTTTCGGCACCGCCCGCTTCGTCCGGCATGCGCCTGCCGGCTACCGGCCTGGAGAGCCGCGAGACGCGAGCCGTGGCCGCCGCCACCGTCTCCGGGGACGGCGGTTGGGTCGGCCGCCGCATCGCCACGCCCCCGACGGTAGGCATGGGACGCCGCGAGCCGACCAGTCGCGAGCCACCTGTGGACACCGGCCAGCCCGCTCAGCGCCTGTGGACGGCCCCGAAGCAGTCAGCGGCGGGAGATCACGACCCCGACCGCCCCTGGACCGACGTGCGCCCCGACCACCGCGCCGACCTCTGAGCAGTACGCCGACGCCAGCGCCGGAAGCTGCTCCCGCAGCTGCCGCGTCAGCTCCGCCGCGCGGTTCGCGGCAGCCAGGTGGTGGACCGCGACGTCGACCGGGCCGTCCGCCGCCTCTTCGACCGCAAGCTCGACCAGTCGCCGGGTCGCCCGCGACGTAGTCCGGACCTTCTCCCGCAGTGCCAGCCGGCCGTTGGCCACCTGCAGGATGGGCTTGACCGCCAGCGCCGTCCCGAGCAACCCGGCTGCCGCTCCGATCCGACCGCCGCGCCGCAGGTGCTCGAGGGTGTCGACCGCGAGCAGCACCCGGGTCCGCTCCCGACAGCGCTCCGCCGCCGCGATCACGTCGTCGACCGACGCTCCCGCCTGCGCCGCCTCGGCCGCGGCCAGGACCGGGAACCCCAGCCCCATCGCCAGCGACCGGCTGTCGACGACTCGAACGTCGACGTCCGGCTGGCCGTGCGCGGCCAACCGGGCCGCTTCCGCGGTGCCGGACATGTCGGCCGAGAGGTGGATGGACACCAACGCCGACGCACCGGTGCGGGCCAGCACTTCGGCGTACGCCGTCGCGAACGCCTGCGGTGACGGTCGCGAGGTGGTCACCGGGACCGAGCCCTCGGTCAGCGCGACCGCCACGTCTGCAGGCGTCACGTCGACGCCTTCCGCTCCCACCCGGTCGCCGATCACCACCAGCAGCGGGACGACTGTCACGTCCAGCCGGTGCGCCACCTCGGCCGGCAGGTAGGCGGTGGAGTCGGTCAGAACCGCGACGCTCGGCACGCGAGCCCGCTAAGCCGGCACGACGTTGACCAGCCGCGGTTCGCGGACAACGACGGTCCGCACGTCGCGCCCGGCCAGGTTGCGCTGCACCGCCGCGCTGGCCAGGGCCCGCACCCGCAGGTCGTCCGCGCTCACGTCGACCGGCACCTCCAGCCGGTCGCGCACCTTGCCCGCCACCTGCACCACGCAGGTCACCGTCTCCACCGCGACCAACGCCGGATCCGCCACCGGCCAGCCCGCCCGGTGCACCGAGTCCCCAGCCGCCGGGTCATGTCCCAACCGAGCCCAAGCCTCCTCGGCGGTGTACGGCGCGAGCACCGACAGCAGCCGAGCCAGCACCTCGGCGCCCTCGCGCACCGCCGGGTCGGCCGCCCTGCTGGCGTCGGCCGCCCTGCTGGCGTCGATCGCCCGCCGCAGCGCCGAGGTCAGCTCCATCAACCGGGCCACGGCCACGTTGAACCGGAGGGCTTCCACCTGCGTCGTCACCGCGGCGATAGTGCGGTGGGTGGTCTGGCGCACGGCCGGGTCCCCGGCCTGGGCGCCCGAAGACCCGGCACCGGCGGGACCACCGCCCGCACCCACGTCGCCGGTCAGCCTTACCACCCGGGCCAGCCACTTGGCCGAGCCCGCCGGCGAGACGTCGGCCCAGTCGATGTCGTCCTCGGGCGGCCCGGCGAAGAGCATGGTGATCCGGATGGCGTCCACGCCGTACCGGGCCAGCTCAGCCTGCAGGTCGACCCGATTGCCCTTGCTCTTGCTCATCTTCGAGCCGTTCATGATCACAAAGCCCTGGTTGAGCAACGCGGCGAACGGCTCGACGACGCCCACCAGCCCCATGTCGTAGAGCACCTTGGTGAAGAACCGGCTGTAGAGCAGATGCAAGATCGCGTGCTCAACGCCGCCGGTGTACTGGGCGACCGGCATCCACTCGGCCACCGCGGCCGGGTCGAACGGGCCGTCGGTGTAGTCCGGCGAGCAGTAGCGCAGGTAGTACCAGCTGGAGTCGACGAAGGTGTCCATGGTGTCGGCGTCGCGCCGGGCGTCGCCGCCGCAGCCCGGACACGACGTCTGCACCCAGTCCCGGGCGGTCTCCAGCGGCGCCACGCCCCGCGGCGTCAGGTCGACGCCGGTCTCCGGCAGCCGCACCGGCAGCTCGTCGTCGGGGACCGGCACCTCGCCACAGGTCGGGCAGTGCACGATCGGGATCGGACAGCCCCAGTAGCGCTGCCGGGACAGCAGCCAGTCCCGCAGCCGGTAGTTGACCGCCGCCTGCCCGCCGCCGCGCGCGGTCAGGTCGGCGGTGATCCGCTCGATCGCCGCGGCCTTGACCAGCCCGTCGTACTCCCCGGAGTTGACCAGGACGCCGTCCCCGACGGTCGCCACTCCGGTGACCGCTGGGTCCGGCTCACCGGTGTCCACGACGACCCGCACCGGCAGGTCGAAGGCGCGGGCGAAGTCGAGGTCGCGCTGGTCGTGCGCCGGCACGGCCATGATCGCGCCGGTGCCGTAGTCGGCCAGCACGTAGTCGGCGGCGTAGACCGGCAGCAGCTCGCCGTTGACCGGGTTGACGGCGTACCGGCCCAGGAAGACGCCGGTCTTGGGCCGGTCCGAGGCCATCCGCTCGATGTCGCTGGTTCGCTTGACCTGCTCCAGGTACGCCGCGAACTCCTCCTCGTGCCCGTCGCCGGCGGCCAGCTCGGTGGCCAGCGCCGAGTCGGCTGCCACCACGAAGAAGGTCGCCCCGAATAGCGTGTCCGGCCGAGTGGTGAACACCGTCACCGGCTCGTCCCGGCCCTCGATGGCGAAGGCCACCTCCGCGCCGGTGGAGCGGCCGATCCAGTTGCGCTGCATGAGCAGCACCCGATCCGGCCAGGACCCCTCCAGCTGCGCCATGTCGGCCAGCAGTCGGTCGGCGTAGTCAGTGATCCGGAAGTACCACTGGGTCAGGTTCTTCTTGGTGACCAGCGCGTCGCAGCGCTCGCACCGGCCGCCGATGACCTGCTCGTTGGCCAGCACGGTCTGGTCGTTCGGGCACCAGTTCACCGGCGAGGCCTTGCGGTAGGCCAGGCCACGCTGGTAGAAGCGCAGGAAGAGCCACTGCGTCCAGCGGTAGTACTCCGGGTCGGAGGTGTTGAACCGCCGCGACCAGTCGAAGGAGATGCCGAAGCGCCGAAACGACTCGGCCTGGGTGGCGATGTTGGTGTAGGTCCAGTCCGCCGGTGCCGTGCCGCGCTGGATCGCCGCGTTCTCCGCCGGTAGGCCGAAGGAGTCCCAGCCGATCGGATGCAGCACGTCGTACCCGTGCTGCATCCAGTAGCGCGCCACCACGTCGCCGACGGAGAACGCCTCGGCGTGGCCCATGTGCAGGTCGCCGGAGGGGTACGGGAACATGTCGAGGATGTAACGCTTGGGGCGTCCGTCACCTGGCCGGCCCGCGCGGTAGAGGTCGAGCGACTCCCACACCGGCAACCAGCGGTCCTGGGCGGCGTGCGGGTCGTAGGGCGACACCGGGGTCGCGACGGTCCCGAGTGGCGTGGCGATCGACGCGGGTGGCTCGGTGGTCTGGGTCATCTCGTCCCGTCGGTCAGGTCTGGTGTTTCGCGGCTGGACACGAAAAAACCCCTCACGCATGGAGGGGTCGCCGCGCCGTGGAGCAGCCTCAGCGCGGCCCGGTCAGCAGAAGT
>JADGOU010000311.1 GCA_017882835.1 Frankiaceae bacterium
CAGCGGCCCCGCCAGCGCCGGGCTGGTATTGGCCACCGCGCTCGGCTGCGGCCTGGTCGTCGCCCAGCTGAACGCACTCGTGATCGCCGCCGCGGTGCACCTGCACAGCCCGGAGATCGGCTGGCGGATACTGCTGTGGCGGCGGGAGAACGTGGTCCTCGATCTGGGCGAGCTCAGCGTCGGGGTCCTGATCGCGTTCGGGTGGACAATCACGCCGGCGGCGGTACTGGCAGCCCTGCCACCCATGGTGCTGCTGCACCGCAGCCTCACCCATGAGCAGCTGCGCACCGAGGCACGCACCGATGCCAAGACGGGGCTGCTGAACGCTGGCGCCTGGCAGCAGGAAGCTGAGCGCGAACTGTCCCGGGCGGCGCGCCATCACCGGCCGCTGGCCGTGATCATCGCCGACCTTGACCATTTCAAAAAGGTCAACGACACCTACGGCCACCTGACCGGCGACCAGGTGCTGGCGACCACGGCGGCTGCGCTGTGCGACGGGGTGCGCCGCTACGACAGCCTCGGGCGCTTCGGCGGCGACGAGTTCGCGGTCCTGCTCCCCGACACCGACCCGGCCGAGGCCCGCCTGGTCGCGCAGCGCCTGCAACACCAAGTCGCGGCCGCCGGGCTGGCCGGCACTGACGGCGACGTGATCCGCGTCACCGTCTCGGTCGGCGTCGCCATGCTCGGGAGCAACGGCTCGGACCTGACCGAGCTGCTCGCAGCCGCCGACCTTGCGCTGTACCGGGCCAAGGCCGCCGGCCGCAACCAGGTCACGTTCGCCCCTGGGGCGACCGCGACTCCGCAGCTCGGCGCGACTCCCTCGCTGCCTGCGGTCTGACCGCACCGCCTGCCTGGCAGCCGAGCTACCAAGAGCCGAGGCCCGCTCGGAAGCCTCCCGCCCGGATCGCCCGGAGCACCTTCCGAGTCGACCGCGCCGGCTAGGCTAGCCAGCCGGCGCAAGTGTCGTGATACCGGCCTTGGACAGCCGACGCAGCCGATCGCGACTGGCGTGCTCGACCAAGGTGGGGACGAAGGCGGTGATCCGGGCCTCCGCCAGTGGCTGGTAGCAGCTGCGGACGACCTCGACCACGGTGTCGGTCGGCAGCCGGTCGCCGTACTCCCGCATCAGGCGGGTCACCAGCGCTCGGACGTGTTCGGGTTCCTGGCGCAGCACAGCGGTCGTCACGTGTCCTCCTTCGCGGCGGCACTGCCACGGTAGCCGGCTACCAGTTGGGGCACCCGTCGGGGCCACCCAGTAGCTGCCTGGCTGTGCCCGTCAGGTCGCCCGGCTCGGGTCGTTTCCCATGTTCAGGCCCAGGTTCAGGCCCATGTTCAGGCCCACCTCCTGGCCCGAGCCGCCGTCACCGAGGGTTTGGCGGTTCCCGGGAGCCGGCGCGGCGACCCGGGCCTGACCGGTGCGGGCGTGCAGGCCAACGACCTCACCCACCACAATGACGGCCGGCGAGGCCACCGGGGCGGGCGCGGTGCAGACCGCGTCGAGATTGCTGATCACGATGCGCTCGGCCGGCGTACTGCCACGTTCGATGCAGGCCACCGGAGTCGAGGCCGGACGGCCACCGGCCACCAGCGCGGCGGCGATCCCCGGCAGGTGCTCGACGGCCATCAGCAGCACCACGGTGGCGGTCGAGCGGGCCAGCCCGGGCCAGCCGACGGTCGAGCGGGGATGTCCCGGCGGCAGGTGCCCGGACACGACGACGAACTCCTGAGCCACCCCGCGGTGGGTCAGCGGAATGCCCGCCAGGGCCGGTACGGCGAGTGCGCTGGACACCCCGGGCACGACCTCGCACTCCACCCCGGCCGCGGCGCAGGCAAGCAGCTCCTCGCCGCCGCGGCCGAACACGAACGGGTCCCCACCCTTGAGCCGGACCACGAGCCGGCCAGCGCGGGCGCGGCGGACCAGCAGGTCGTTGATGTCGCTCTGCGCCGGCGTCGCGGCGTGCGGCGTCTTGCCCACGTCGACGACCTCGACGGTGTCCGGCAGCTCGGCCAGCAGCCCACGCGGACCGAGCCGGTCGGTCACGACCACGTCCGCGTCGGCCAGCAACCGCCGCCCGCGCACCGTGATCAGGTCGGGGTCACCCGGGCCGCCGCCGACGAGGGCGACGCGGCCGTGCCGACCGCGGGTACGCCGGGCTGGCAGGCTGCCGTCTCGGACCCCGGCCAGCACGGCGTCGCGGACCGCCCGCGCCCGGCCCGGGTCACCGCCGGCACTGATCGCGACGGTCACGCCGTCGGCGGTACCGCTGGCCGGCGTCCAGGCGGTGGCCGCGACCGCGTCGTCGGCCCGGACACACCACACCCGGCGACGCTCGGCCTCCGCGGCAACCGCAGCGTTCACCGCCGCGTCGTCGGTGCAGGCCTGCACGAACCAAGCGCCATCGAGGTCGTCGGGCTGAACCGGCCGCCGGCGCAGGGTGAGCCGCTGCTGGTCCGCGAGTCGCTCGACCTCCGCGCCCGGACCGGGGTCCACGACCACGACGTCGGCGCCGGCGGCGAGCAAGGCGGGCAGCCGCCGGGCCGCCACCCGGCCGCCGCCGACCACGAGCACGCGGCGACCGGCCAGGCCGAGCAGCACCGGGTAGCGCTCGGCGCCGGCCGCGGTCGGCACTGGCCCCTCCGACACCCGCTCACCCCTCCTTGTCGACCACGCCGGCGGAGTCGAAGGTGGCCATGTCCCGCAGCGCCCGCACCGCGCACTGCACCAGCGGTACGGCGAGCACCGCGCCGGTGCCCTCCCCCAGTCGCAGCTCCAGGTCGACGAGCGGACGCAGCCCGAGGTGCTGGAGCGCGATGGTGTGACCCGGTTCGGCCGAGCGGTGCCCGGCCAGGCAGGCGCCGACGGCGTCCGGCGCGAGCGCCACCGCGGCCAGCGCCGCGGCTCCGACGATCACTCCGTCGAGGATCAGCGGCACCCGCTCGGCCGCCGCGGCCAGCACGAAGCCGGCGATGGCGGCGTGCTCCAGCCCACCCATGGCCGCCAGCACGTCCAACGGGTGGCTCGGGTCCGGCCGGTGCAACACCAGCGCCCGCCGGACGACGTCGAGCTTGCGGGCGTAGGTGTCGTCGTCGATTCCGGTGCCGCGCCCGGTGGCCGCGGCCGGGTCCGCCCCGGTGAACGCGGCGATCAGCGCGGCCGAGGCGGTCGTGTTGGCGATTCCCATGTCGCCGGCCACGAGGCACCGTACGCCGCTGGCGACCAGGTCCCGGGCCACGTCGGCGCCGGCCAGTACGGCCGCTACCGCCTCGGCCCGGGTCATCGCTGGCGCGGTGGACAGGTCGGCGGTGCCGCGGCGTACGTTGCGCTCCATCAAGCCGGGCAGCGCCGGCAGTTCGGTGGCCACCCCGACGTCGACGACCACGACGCGCGCCCCGACTTGGGCGGCGAAGGCGTTCACCCCCGCCCCACCGGCCAGGAAGTTCGCGACCATCTGCCCAGTGACCTCCTGCGGCCAGGGGCTGACTCCTTGGGCGTGCACCCCGTGGTCAGCGGCGAAGACCGCGACCCCGGTCGGCTCCGGCATCGGCGGCGGGCAGGTCCCGGCGAGCCCGGCCAGCTGGACCGAGACGTCTTCGAGTACGCCGAGTGAGCCCCGGGGCTTGGTCAGCCGGTCCTGGCGGTGCCGGGCATCGGCCATAGCGGCGGTGTTCAGCGGGCGGATCTCGGCGGTCAGGGCGTCGATCCGGGCGGTGTCGTCGGTCATCAGGTTTCTCCCTTCCGTTGTGGACAGTGCCGTTCTGGACAGTGCCGCTGTGGACAGTGCCGTTGTGGACAGCGCGTGGGAAAACGCCACGGCTACCCGGGCGTTGGTGTCGTGGTCCCGGACGGCGAGCCGGAGCCAGTCCGAACCCAGGCCGGGGAAGGTGTCGCCGCGCCGCACGGCGACGCCCTGGGTCCGCAGCCGAGCCCGGACACCTAGGCCGTCCGGCACATGCAGCAGCAGGAACGAGGCCGCCGGTCGC
>JADGOU010000312.1 GCA_017882835.1 Frankiaceae bacterium
GGGGTCCACGCCCGGGACGACTCTCGCCGGGCCCTCCGCCTCTACCGCCCCGGCCGCCGGAAGTGCTATCGACAAACTGTGGACCAACCGGTGTCAAGGCGCAGGCCATCGGCCGAGGCATTCCTGCTGACGGCAACGGCGGCGGCGCTCG
Organism: Frankiaceae bacterium; assembly: GCA_017882835.1. Classification (GTDB taxonomy): domain Bacteria; phylum Actinomycetota; class Actinomycetes; order JADGOU01; family JADGOU01; genus JADGOU01. The sequence continues at coordinate 152 of JADGOU010000312.1, forward strand.
TCGGTGGCGTCGCGGCGCACGCGGCCGGAGCGGACGCCGTTCGGACCGCATTCTGGGCAACCGGTACCGCCATCGGCCTGGTCGCTGCCTGCGCGTGGACCGTCGGCGATATCCGGCGGGGCAAACTCGGGGTCGACCTGATCGCCGTGCTCGCTCTGGTCGGGACGGCGGTCACCGGCGAGCTGTTCGCCGGTGCGGTCATCGCCCTTATGTTGGCCTCCGGTCGGGCGCTCGAGGCCCGCGCCGGCGCGCGCGCCCAACGCGACCTGCGCCTGCTGCTGCAGCGGGCACCGCAGACGGCGCACCGACGCTGCGGGGACGAGCTGACCAGCCCGCCGCTCGACGACGTAGGACCGGGCGACCTGTTAGTCGTGTTCCCCGGGGAGGTGGTCCCGTGCGACGGACGGGTGGAGGCGTCCCCGGCCGTTCTCGACGAATCGGTCTTGACCGGCGAGCCGCTGCCGGTCGAGCGAGGTCTCGGCGAGCTCGTCCGCAGCGGTTGCGTCAACGCCGGCGGCGCGTTCGACCTGCGGTGCACCACCAGCACGGCGGAGAGCACGTACGCCGGCATCGTCGCCCTGGTCAGCCAGGCTGAAGCCGACAGCGCGCCCCTGGTCCGACTCGCCGACCGGTACGCGGCTGGGTTCCTCGTCGTTTCCCTGGCACTGGCGGCCGGCACGTGGCTGGTCACCGGCCGGCTGCTCAACGCCGTAGCCGTGCTGGTCGTGGCCACGCCCTGCCCGCTGCTGCTGGCCGCACCGGTGGCGATCGTGTCCGGGTTGGCCCGGGCCGCCCGCCGCGGAGTCGTGGTCAAGGGCGGGGCCGCGCTGGAGCAGCTCGGCCGGGCACGTGCGCTGATCTTCGACAAGACCGGCACGGTGACGGCGGGTCGCCCGCAGGTCAGCGAGGTGGTCGCGGGACCTGACCAAGACGGTCGGGAAGCGCTGCGGCTCGCGGCCTGCGTGGAGCAGATCTCACCGCACATCTTCGCCGGCGCGGTCGTGCGCGCGGCCACCCAGCGGGGTTTGGTCCTGGCCCTTCCGCAAGGAGTTCGCGAGACCCACGGCAGCGGGGTGTCCGGACGGGTGGACGGGCGGGAGATCCGGGTCGGCCAGCTGGAGTTCGCCGGCGGCGCGGCGCCGCCACCGGAATGGGCGACGGCTGTGCGCAAGCGCGCCACCCGCTCGGGATCCGCTATCGCCGGGGTGTCGGTCGACGGCGAGCTGGTCGCCGTACTGGTCGTGGAGGACCCGATCCGCGCCGAGGCGCCGAACACGGTCCGGCGGCTGCGGGCGGTCGGGTTGGAACGGCTGGTGCTGTGTACCGGCGACCACGACCGGACGGCGCGCAAGGTGGGGATCGCGCTGGGGCTCGATGAGGTGCTCGCGGATCAGTCTCCGTCGGACAAGCTGGCTACCGTCGCCCGGCTGCGCCAGTTCGGGGTGACGGTGATGGTCGGAGACGGGGTCAACGACGCCCCCGCCCTCGCGGCGGCGGACGTGGGCGTGGCGCTCGGCGCTCGCGGGGCCACGGCGTCGTCGGAGACCGCCGACGTGGTGCTCACGGTGGACCGGTTGGACCGGCTCGCCGACGTCGTGGCCATCGCCCGACGCTCGCGCCGGATCGCCCTGCAGAGCATCGGCGTCGGCATGGGTCTGTCCCTGGTCGCCATGGCCGTGGCCGCGGCCGGCTACCTCCCGCCCGCCTGGGGCGCCGTGCTGCAAGAGGGCATCGACGTCGGCGTGATCCTCAACGCGCTGCGGGCCCTGCGGCCCGACGGCCGCGAGCGGGCGTTCGACTCGGCGACGACGTCGATGGCCTCACGGTTCGCCGGGGAACACCCCCGACTGCGCGACGGCGTCGAAGCGGTGCGGGAGGCCGCCGACCTTGTCGATCAGCCCGACCTCGACCAGGCCCTGCACCGGGTCTGGGAGGTCTACACCTTCCTGGTCGAGCAGCTGCTGCCGCACGAGCAGGCGGAGGACCGCGAGCTGTATCCGCTGCTCAACCGCGCGTCCGGAAGTGCCGACCACACCGCGTCGCTCAGTCGCGAACATGTGGAGCTGGCGGCGCTGTGTGGGCACCTCGGCACGCTGCTCGACGACATCGCCGCAACGCCGACGCAAGCGGAGCTGCGCGAGCTGCGAGCGCTGCTGTACAGCCTGCATGCGGTGCTGCGACTGCACTTCGCCCAGGAGGAGGAGGGGTACTTCTCCCTGCTGCCGCAGCGGGAGGCTGACCCCTCGGAGTCGGTCGAGGGGTCCCGACCCTGAGCCAGGCCAGGCCGGGCTGGGCCCGGTGCCGCCGCGCCCCGCAGCGGGGGAGCTGGCCGCCGTACCGTCAGGCGGTACGGCGGCCAGCTTGCGGCCGGCGGGCGCCGGCGACGATCAGCAGGACGCCCACCACGAGCGCCACGATGCCGGCGATCACCAGGCCGATCGCGATCCCGCCGAGTCCGGGCACCTGAGCCGCGGCCCGGACGCGCACGTTGACCCCGGGGCTGCCGTCGGCGTTGGCCAGCACGACCGCCCACTGTCCGTTGCTTATCCGCCAGCTCAGCGTCTGCTCGCCGGGTCCGGCGGCGAATGCGGTCCACGACTGGGCCGTCGGGTCGCCGGGCAGGGCGGCGGCACCGGGCAGCCGCTGGTAGGTAACCCGGAACGGGCGCAGCGAGAGGTTAGTGATCTTGTCGTGCGCCACCGACCCGAGGTAGCGGTCGACATCCGCCTGCGGTGCGACCCCGACGAAGACCGGAGCTCCCGTCGTACTGGTGGCGTGAATGCGGATTGTGCCGAATCGGTCTTGGTTGTACAGCCAGTCCTCCGAGCCTACGGCAAGGTCGATCCGCTCGGTGGTAATCGCGACCGTGGGGGTGGCGACCTGATCGGTGCCGGTGGTGAGGAAGCCGTCCCGGTCGCGATGCGAGTTCAGCCAGCCGACGGCGGCCCCACCGCCTGCAAGCCCGAGGCCGGTGACCACGAGCAGCGCGCCGATCACGATGGCGGCGATGTGGCCGGCAGTTAGGCCGCGACCACCCGGCTCGACCGGTGCAACCGGCTCGGCGCCCACTGGCTGTGACGATGTCGACCCCGGCGCGAGCGCTTCTGGGTGCACCGACTCCGACCCGGGCGACTCCAACTCCGGGCGCAGGGGTCCGTCGGCAGGCTCCCCGCCACCCATGTCCAGCCGGAACGGTGGGTAGGCGTCGGTCATCAGGCCGGCGTAGGCGGCCACTCGCAGCACCCAGCGGTTGAGTCCGATCAGCAGGTCGAACAGTCCCTGCGGATAGCGGCCGGTGACCGCGAGCACAATCACGGCGATCAGCGCCAGCAGGCCGATCAGCCCGCCGCCGGGATTCCAGGAGGCCCAGTTCCCATGGTCGGTCTGCGTCGCGACATAGCTACCGCCGCCGACCAGCAGCCCGACGATGAGGTACTGCGGGATGGCCAGCAGCCACCACTTCACCAGAACCAGTAGGCGCGAGAGGCGCTCGGGGTAGACGACATCGAAACGCGCGGGGTAGTCCGGTACGTCGGCCAGCGTGAATGGCGGGTAGCGGTCAGTGCCCCATACGTCGAAGACGTAGTAGCTGACCCGCCAGTGCCAGCGCAGCACTCCCACGTTGAAGTCGAACAGCGACCGCGGGTACCGCCCGGTGAACAGGATCGCGAAGAAGGCGATCACGGAGATCACCGCGTAGACGATCCAGAGCAGGCCCAGCACGATGTAGTGCGGAATGGCCAGCACCCACTTGACCAGCCACAGCCAGCGCGACAGTGGGGAATCGAGCCGGCCAGTCACGCGGACGGGGTACGCCGTGTCGGTCA
>JADGOU010000313.1 GCA_017882835.1 Frankiaceae bacterium
CGTTCGGCCAGCAGCCGGTCCCGTTCGGCCAGCAGCCGGTCCCGTTCGGCCAGCAACTTCAGCAGCTGCGCAACCGTTGGGTCGGCCGGCACCGAGGACGCCGGCGGTACATCAACCACAAGGACCTGCCTGCGGGGGAAGTCGCAGTCACGGACCCCGTAAGCCTGTCGATCACAGCCGGAACATCAAGGCGAGGCGCCGAGGGCCTGAATGGTTACGGTTAAGGTGACGGTAGGTGACGAAGCCGGCCCGCAGGCTGTGCGCGCTGTAGGGCGCCGGGTTCAGCCCGGCCCGGGCCACCGCGGCCTGCACCAGGGCGTTGACGCTCTCCGGATGCAGCGGCCGGGGCACCGCTCGGTTGCCGGTGAACACCGGCCGGAACACCGGCCCGGCGGTGATCCCGGCCGCGTCCAGCCAGGACGCCAGCGCGGTCACCGGGCACCGGGCCGGATGGCCGGCGCGGGGGAGGACCACCAGCTCGGCCTGCTCGCCGGTCTGGTTGGTCTTCGACCGCGGGATCGACACCACCAGCCCGTGCTCGTGCTCGGCCAGGTCGGCGACGTCGAGGGCGGCCAGCTCACTGCGGCGCAGCGCGGCCACGAAGCCGACCAGCAGCAGCGCCCGGTCGCGCAGCCCGGCCCGGCTCGGGTGACCGGCCCGTGGTCCGGAACACCTTGGTGGTGGGGCAGCCGGCCAGCACGTCGAACAGCTCCGGCGGCATCAGCGGGGCGGCCTGCTCCAGCGGGGCGCCGTGGTGCGCCGGATCCCCTCCCACACCGCGACCACCCGGGCGGTGGCGGTCGGGTCGGGGAGGTTGCGCAGCCGGGCGGCGAACCGGATCGCCTACAGCCGCCGGCTCATCGTGCCCACCTTCGCCCCCGCTCTCGCGAGGTCGGTCAGGTAGCCGGTGATGGGTGCCCGGCGCCGGCGGCAGCGGAGCCAGCCCGCGCCGGCGCACCAGGCGGTGAACTCGGCCCAACTCCTGGTGGGACGTGACGAGGTGATCATCCCGCGGCTACCCACGGTGGCTGCCCGACCCCCAGTGTCCCTGGGCGCGGCGCCGTCGGAAGCAGCAAGTCCCGCCGCCGACACCCGCCGGCCCACCTGGGCATTCCCAAGTCTGGCCGGCCGGGACGCGGCTGGATGAGACGAGCCGAATGAGTCGAGAGGCTCACGTCCGGATCTGTGGGGCCGGGGGGTGAGATCCCCCCTACCGGGCGCTGCAACCGGTGGCCGACGCCGAGGCCGTCCCGGTGGTGGTGCCGGCGGCGTCGTGACCGGACCCAGGCACCGGAGAGGGCAACCGTCGCGGATGGCTGGAGCTGATGCCCCGGCCGCCGCGATCACCAGCCAGCAGCTGCTGCGGGCGTTGGCGTTGGGTGCGCTGGAAGGGGGGTGGTGGTGGCCCAGCGCGGATCGCCCGCGCATCTGAGCCATCCGGACCGGCCGGGTCGGGTGACTGTTCTAGTGCATCCCGGGAAGATCTGGCTGCGATCTGGACCAGGTCGGGCTGACCGTCGACGAAGGGGAGTTCTCATGCGATTGCGTCGGGTCACTGCCGCCTCACCCGAGAGCTCCCACTCGGCTGAGCACAGGCCCACCGTCGGGGTCGAGCGCCACGGTCGGCTGGTGCCGTTGGGTTCTGCGGTTCGGCAGTGGCTGGAGGGCGGAGGCGGACCTTCCCGCGAGCTGCTCTCGGCGGCCGACGACATGCTGCTCTTCCTCGGCGGCGGCCCCGCCCTGCGCGCCGAGGCCGACCGCGTGCTGGACGCGGTTGGCGACGAGGACTTCGGCATGGTGCAGCCGTCGCCGGGTCTTCCGTTCGCGCCAGTCTCCTTTCGAGACTGCGCGCTGTGGGAGCGGCACATGATCGACGCCGCCCGCGGCGTGCTCCGGCTGACGGCGCCTCGACTGTCCCGGCTGGTCGCCGGCTACGAACGGATCACCGGACGAGTTTTTCCTCGGCTGCGCCCGGGTGCGCTGTGGTACGAGCAGCCGGTGTACTACCGGGGCGACCCGCTGACCGTCGTCGCCGACGGCGAGCTGCTGCGCTGGCCGGCCTACGCCCAGGCACTCGACTACGAGCTCGAGATCGCAGTCGTGCTGGCCCAGCCCCTGGGCGACGTCGGACCCGAGCAGGCGCTTGCTGCGGTCGGCGGCTTCGTGGTCCTCAACGACGTCTCCGCCCGCGACCTGCAGTACCGCGAAATGACCGAGGGTCGGCTCGGCGTGCCCAGAACGAAGGACTTCGCCACCGCGCTCGGCGCCACTGTGGTGACCGCCGACGAGGTGCTGCCCGAGCTGCACCGGCTCACCGGGCTGGTCCGGGTCAACGGCGAGGTCTGGAGCCGCGGCACGAGTGCGGACATGCGCCACGACCTCGGCGAGGTCCTGGCGTTCATCTCCCGGGGCCAGGGTCTGCACCCCGGAGACCTGATCGGCCTGGGCACCCTGCCCGGCTGCAGCGGGGTGGAGCTGGACCGATGGCTGAGCCCCGGAGACGTGGTCGAGTGCGAGATCACCCAGCTGGGCACTGTCCGCAACCCGGTCGGGCAGCCGGAGCCGTGGCGGCAGTGCGGACCAGTGCACCGGGCGGACTGGACGGTCGTCTGCCGCCGGGAAATGGACCGGGCTCCCGCCCGCCTCGAGCCGTTGCCGTGGACACCATCACCGGCGCCCCCGCTGACCGGAGCGCTCGCGCCCAACACCGCGCTGGACGAGGTGCACCGGTGGGAGATCCCCGGCGGTCTCGGGCCGGAGGACGTGGCCGTCGACGATGCCGGCCGGGTGTACGCCGGACTGCGGGATGGCCGGGTGCTGCGCTGGTCCGGCGACGGCACCGGGCCGGAGGTGGTGGTCGACACCCACGCCGGCCCGGCCGGCCTGGAGTTCGATCCGCAGGGGCGGCTGGTCATCTGCGACATGCTGCGCGGGCTGCTGCGCGCGGACGCGGCCGGCGAGGTGCAGGTGTTGGCCGACAGCTACCACGGCCGCCGGCTGGGCATGGTGAACAACGCCGCGATCGGCGCCGACGGCACCATCTACTTCAGCGACTCCTCGACCCGGTGGCCGGCCGCCGACTATCGGCGCGACCTGCTGGAACACCGGCCCACCGGGCGGCTGTTCGCCCGCAGGCCGGACGGGCGGCTGGACCTGCTGCTCGACGATTTGGCCTTCGCCAACGGCGTCAGCCTCGGGCCGGACGAGGACTACCTGCTCATCGCCGAAACCGGACGGTACCGGGTGCTGCGCTACGAACTGACCGGGCCGGCCGCCGGCACAGCCCGGGTGGTGACCGACAACCTGCCGGGTTTCCCGGACAACCTGTCCGCCCGCGGCGACGGCACGTACTGGCTCGGGCTGCCGAGCCCTCGACTGCCCATGCTCGACCGGTTGCTGCCCCACCCGCGGCTGCGAGCCGCGCTGGGGCGCGGGCCCCAGCGGTTACAGCCCGCCCCGGCCAGATACGGGTTGCTGGTCCTGCTCGACGGCGAGGGGCGGTTGCTCGACTCCCTGCACGGCCCGGCGGGGCGGTTCGTCCAGACGACGGGCGCGGTGGAAGCCGACGGCTGGCTCTACGTCAGCAGCCTGGAGGAGGCGGCTGTGGGGCGGGTCCGAGCGCCGAGGGCGGCGGGATGCTGAAGCCGGTCGGCCCACGGTCAGCGGCTGCCGGGGCGGTTCTCTCGACGAACCGCGCCGAGGTTGGGCGCGGGCGGGAGCGTTGCCATGCTTCGCCACGTGCTACCCGTACTCGGGCTGGCGATTTACGTCCCAGCCGCTGACCGGGAGAGACGACCAGCGGACACCCGGTCCTTGGGACCTCCGTCCCCTTTCCCGTGTTCCGGGGACGGAGTAGACGTTCGATGCGGACACGGCCCAGCTCGGCGACGAACTCCCGCCGGGCCGAGCTGAGGCTGCTGATCGGGAAGGTGTTCGCCGACTCCGACGACACCTACGGCTACCGGCGGGTG
>JADGOU010000038.1 GCA_017882835.1 Frankiaceae bacterium
CGGCGGTGGGCTGACTCGCCGGGCGCGGTGGAAGCCGCTCGACGGGCTGACTCGAGCACCCGGCTTGCTCCTGACGCCGGTGCCCTGGGCGCAGCTTCGGAATCACGCTCAGCCGGACTTGCGGCTGGCTCGCATTCGGTTCACCAGTCCGGTGTCGTAGCTGCCGGCCACGAACTCAGGGTTGTCGAGCAGCTCGACGAAGAAGGGCAGGTTGTTCTTCGGCCCCTCGATTCGAAACGACCGTACGGCCGCCCGGGCCCGGTCCAGCGCCTGCGCCCGGTCCGCGCCGTAAACGCAGAGCTTGGCCAGCAGCGGATCGTAGTGCATAGTCACGATGTCGCCCTCGCCGTACCCGGCGTCGAGCCGGATGCCCTCGCCCCGGGGCGGCTCCCAGACGCTGATCCGGCCCGGTCCGGGCAGGAACCGCTTCGGGTCCTCGGCGTAGACCCGCAGCTCCAGGGCGTGGCCTTCAGCCGAGACGCCGTCCGGGTCGAAGCTGACCGCGGTGCCGGCGGCAATCCGCAACTGCTGCTCGACCAGGTCGATGCCGGTGACCAGCTCGGTGACCGGGTGCTCGACCTGCAGCCGGGTGTTCATCTCCAGGAACACGAACTCCGGCACGTCGGCGCCACCCGCGACCAGACACTCGACGGTGCCGGCGTTGCGGTAGCTGACCGCTTCCCCCGCCTGCACCGCGGCGGCGAGCATCCGCTGGCGCAGCTCCGGTCCGACCCCCGGCGACGGCGTCTCCTCCGCCACCTTCTGGTGCCGGCGCTGGACCGAGCAGTCACGCTCGCCCAGGGCGACCACCCGACCGTCGGCAAGGCCGAGAATCTGCACCTCGACGTGCCGGGCGCCGGGCAGGTACCGCTCGAGCAGGATCGCCGACGAGCCGAAGAACCGCTCGCCCCGGGCGCGCGCGGTGTCGAAGGCCGCGACCAGCTCGTCTGCATCCCGGGCGACCCCCATGCCGATGCCGCCCCCGCCGGCGCTGGACTTGACCATCACCGGATAGCCGATCCGGTCGGCCAGGGCGCGGGCGGCGGACGAGTCGGTTACCGGCTCGTCACCGCCGGCCGCGACCGGCACGCCGGCCGCCGCCATCAGGTTGCGGGCATTGATCTTGTCTCCCATGGCGGCGATCGCCTCCGGGGACGGGCCGACCCAGGCCAGGCCGGCGGCGATCACACTGGCCGCGAAATCGGCGTTCTCCGCCAGGAAGCCGTAGCCGGGGTGCACCGCCTCGGCACCGCTACGATGGGCTGCCTCCAGCACCCTGCGACCGTCGAGGTAGGACTGCGCGGCCGGCGGTGGACCGAGCAGCACGGCCTCGTCCGCCTCGCGCACGTGCCGGGCGTCGGCATCGGCCTCGGAGTACACCGCCACGGCCTTGATGCCCAGCCGCTGACAGGTCCGGATCACGCGCCGGGCGATCTCGCCCCGGTTAGCCACGAGCACGGTCTCGAACAACGCCCGCCCTTTCGCCGGTGGTCGACCTTAGCCGGCGCCGAGACTGGCCCGGTCCGCGGGCGCCCGGGAGCAGACCGAAGGCCCGGCCGCTCCGTGCGCTCGCCGGGTCGTCGCCCTTCCCGGTCTGCCTCTGTTCTGTCTGTACAGACCAGTTGATCCGACGACGCTCAGGGCGTTGCCAAGAGGCCAACCGGACGTGTGCGAAGATTTCTGTCACCCGCTCGACCAACCGCGCGACCCAAAGACGGTGAGACCATGGCCAAGAAGTCCCGCAAGCGCCGCGCCCGGGCCAAGAGCAAGGCCAACCACGGCAAGCGCCCGAACGCCTGAGGTGCCGGGGCCCGCTCAGCCGGCTACGTGACCCCGGATCCAGTCCACCGTGCCGGCGATGCCTGCGGGCATGTCGGTAGCCGGCGTCCAGCCCAGGTCGCGGCCAGCCGCGGCGCAGTCCAGCGCGATGGCCTGCAGCTCACCGACCCGGGGATCGGCGTACGTCGGTTCCGCGGTGACACCGACCGCGGTGGCGACCAGCCCATGCAAATCGGTAACCGACGTCTGTAGCCCGGTGCCGATGTTGTAGCGGCGCCCGTCGCCGACCTGGCCGGTCGCCCGGACGAAGGCCTCGACCACGTCGCCGACGTAGACGTAGTCGCGGGTGGCCGTGCCGTCCCCGAAGATCTTGGTTGCCCTGCCCTGCAGCAAGGCCGTGCTGAAGATCGCTACCACGCCCGCCTCACCATGCGGGTCCTGTCGCGGCCCATAGACGTTGCCGAGCGCGAGCGAGGTGTATGCCAACCCGTACATCGCCCGGTAGGCGCCGAGATACAGCTCGCCGGCTGCCTTCGCCGCGGCGTACGGCGAGTGCGGATCCAAGGGGACATCTTCGGCGACCGGTAGCTGCTCCGGCTCCCCGTAGATGGAACCCCCGGAGGAGGTGAACACCAGCTTGCGTACGCCGCCCTGCCGGCAGGCTTCCAGCACGTTGATCGTCCCGAGCACGTTGAGCCGGGCGTCGAGCAGCGGATCGGCGACGCTGACCCGAACGTCGATCTGCGCGGCCAGATGGCAGACGACCTCGGGGGCCGCGCGGCTGACCAGCTCCGGGAACAACGGATCGGTGACGTCGAACTGGGAGAACGAGAACGCACCAGGTCGACGCTCGTTGGCCGACCGCGCCACCGCGAGGTTCTCCAACCGCCCCCGGGACAGGTCGTCGACCCCGACCACGACATGGCCAGCGGCCAGCAGCCGATCGACCAGGTTGGAGCCGATGAAGCCGGCGGCGCCGGTGACGAGAACGCGCACGGACGCAAGCCCTCCGAGAGATCGGCTAACTAAGATCGACCCCGTTACCATAGCCAGCCCGAGGCGCGCCGCCACGCCGACGAGCCGCAGTCAGTCGACCCGGTACTCCAGCTGGTCGATCTCGATGCGCACTGCGCGCAGCCGCACCAGCACCCGGCTGCGCAGCCGCTCGGGCGCGGTGTCGTGGCTGCAGCACCGGGCAACCAGCGCCTTGACCTCCCGCTCGAGGCCGTACTGGCGCAGACAGGGCGAGCACTCGTCCAGGTGCACGCGGATCTTGCATCGATCGTGGTCGGCTATCTCACCGTCGAGGTAGAGGTAAACCTTCTCGATCACCTCTCGACAGTCGGTCTCGTGTGGACTACCGCAGCTCATGCCGCGCCCCCGTCGGCCCGGACGGCCGAGGCGGCCGGGCGGCTCGGCAGCCGAGCGGCGGAGACGCTCGCGCCACCGGCGTCGGCGTCGGTGGCGGGGATCAACCCACGCTCGACCGCGTAGTCCTCGAGCGCCTTGCGCAGTCCGCGCCGGCCGCGGTGCAGCCGCGACATCACCGTCCCGATCGGCGTACCCATGATCTCGGCGATTTCCTTGTAGGCGAAGCCTTCGACGTCGGCCAGGTAGACCGCCATCCGGAAGTCATCGGGCAGCTGCTGCAGCGCCTCTTTGACGTCGGAGTCGGGCAGGTGGTCGAGCGCTTCGGCTTCGGCGGAGCGCAGCCCGGTCGACTGGTGCGACTCCGCCGCCGCCAGCTGCCAATCCTCGATGGCGTCGGCGCCGCTCTCCTGTGGCCGCCGCTGCGCCTTTCGATAGGTGTTGATGAACGTGTTCGTCAGAATCCGGTAGAGCCAGGCCTTGAGGTTGGTGCCTACCTGGAACTGATGGAAGGCCGCAAATGCCTTCACGTACGTCTCCTGGACCAGGTCCTCGGCGTCCGCCGGGTTGCGCGTCACCCGCAGGGCAGCGGAGTAGAGCTGGTCCAAGAAGGGCAGCGCGTCCCGCTCGAAGCGCGCACTGCGCTGCTCGACAGTTTCCTCGACGGTGGACACCCCCTCCGGTCGCCGCCCCAGATGCCGGCCGAACTCGGACCGAAGCGACCCCGGCTGCCACCGCCGGGCCGGCACGGGCGGAGGATGGCCGCCCGCGGGCCACCTTACGCCCGCCGGCCGGCGACCGCCCGGGCAAACGCGGCCGGCGCCGCGCACTCCACCTGATCGCCACGGACGTCGAAGCGACCATCGGTGGCAGGGGGCCAGCGCGGCTGCGATCATCCGTCCTCCGCATCCAGTTCAGGTGGGCGACCGCAGGCACATCGGCCGGCGTGCCGGCCACTCTGCTGTCGGTGTCGCCTGCCGGTCGAACACCGCGGCGGTGGCGGACGATTCCCCCGCGGCTGCGCGGCGCCTTGCCGCGGACGTTCGCCGTACGATGGCGACATGTCCGGCTACCACCCAGCCGTGGAGGAGTACCTCGAGACCATTCTCGAGCTGGAGGAGTCCGGCATTCTGCCGATGCGAGCCCGGATCGTGGAGCGGTTGGGCGTGTCCGCTCCGGCCGTGTCCGAGACGGTGAAGCGGCTAGAGCGCGAGGGCTACCTGACCCTGGGTTCCGATCGAGTCATGTCGCTGACCGAGAGCGGCCGCAGCTACGGTACGGCGATCATGCGTCGGCACCGATTGGCCGAGCGGCTGCTGACCGACGTACTGGGCGTCCCGTGGCACCAGGTGCACGAGGAGGCCGGCCGGCTGGAGCACGCGATCAGCGCCAACCTGGAGCGCCATCTGGTGGCCCTGCTCGGCGACCCGGCGACCTGCCCGCACGGCAACCCGATCCCCGGCTCGGCAAACGCGGTCGAGACCGGCCCGCTGCTGTCCCTGGCGGCGGTGTCGACCGGTGTCCAGGCCGTCGTCCGGCGCATCGACGAGGAGCTGGAGGCGCAACCGGAGCACATGCTCGACGTGGAACGCGCCGGTCTGCTGCCCGGGACGGTGGTCGAGATGGGGGGCCAGCTCGACCGCGGCGTGGTCTGCGTCATCGCGGCGGGTCGGGAGTCGCGGCTGCCGGCAGCGGTTGCGGAGAAGGTCTACGTCGCGGTCTGCGCCGCCGCGCCGACGTCGGCAGCAGACCGGGCCTTAGGCGCAAGAGCTGGGCCGACCAAGAGCTAGGCCTGAGCTAGCTAGGCCGACGCGGCGACGTCCGCCACGTCGGTCCGAGTCCGCACCCACAGCAGCCGCATGGTTCGGCGCTGCGCCGGAGCGGTGCCACCCCAGACGCCGTCACAGTCTCCGATGTTCAGCGCGGCAGCCAGGCAGGCGCCCCGGACCGCGCAGTCGCCGCAGATGGCCATCGCCGGCCCCGGGTCCTCCGCTGCCGCCGAAAAGAAGAGTTCGGGGTCGTGCTCCAGACAACGAGCGCGAGCCCGCCACCCCGGCTCGGGCACGCGATGGCTAAGCGCCTCGCCGTACCGTGGGTCGTTCTGGATCTGACGCGCAAGTTCGGGGGTGAGCGTGCGGGTGCGGCTCATCGGGTTCGGCTTCCTTCCGCCTTGGCCTGGCACGCCACGCACCGGGACGCCTCCGGACGGGCCTCGAGCCGCTCCTCGGGAAGGTCGGCACCGCACTGGAAGCAGCGACCGTAGCTGCCGTCGTCGAGGCGACCCAGAGCCGCCACGACCTCCTCGCGCTGCGTCGAGACGACTCCCATCAGGGCGTCTTCGCGATCCTTGTCCGACAGTTCGGTTGCCGTGTCGGCCTGATGCTGATCGAGATGACTGAGCTCACTGCTGCCCCCGGCGTTCTCGGCCGTCAGTGTGGAAGCCGACCGGTCCAGGTCAGCCAGCAACCCCTCGAGCCGGGTGCGAGCCGCTTCTCGGTCCACGACGTCCTCTCTGACGTGCCTGCCGCCGCTGGGCAAGTCTGGCGACTTAGTCGGTGCGGTGATCGACTCGACCGCGGGGTCGGTCGCGAGATATAGCGAAATCGCTACCTTGCCATACTGCGTATATTCCCTACCCAGCGGGTCAAAAGCCGCACATTGCCCGGTCAAGCCGCCGGTCAAGCCGCCGGTTATCCAACCCCCCGAGCGACGCAGTGTACGACGGGGTGATCTCGGGACACGAGGGTCGATCGTCCCGCCGTGGCACCCTGTACCGCGTGTGCGGGAAGCCGGCGTGACTGCGAACCAACCAGGTCTGGCTGGGCCGGGGGCGCTGGCCGGTAGCGGGCCAGCATCGGTACCGACGCAACCGGCCTGGCCGGCCCCGGTCGCGGACTGCCCGGTCGCGGCCGTGGTGCGCCTGCCGGGGTCCAAGTCGGTCACCAACCGGGCATTGGTGCTGGCCGCGCTGGCCGGTGGTCGGTCGGTGCTGACCGAGCCCCTGCGCAGCCGGGACACGCTGCTGATGGCGGCCGGCCTGCGCGCCCTCGGGGTGCCGGTCCGCGACCTCGACCCGCCGGCGGGCGCGGCAGCCGGTCAGAGCGCAGCGGGCTGGGTCGTGGATGGGGTGGCCGGGCCACTGCACCCGACCGCGCCCCGGGTGGACACCGGCAACGCCGGCACGGTGGCCCGCTTCCTCCCCCCCATCGCTGCCCTGGCTACCACCGCGGTCACCTTCGACGGTGACCCGCGGATGCGGGAACGTCCACTCGGTCCGCTGTTGTCCGCCCTGCGGGCGCTCGGCGTAAACGTCGACGACGGCGGGCGGGGCCGGTTGCCCGTGCAGGTCCGCGGCCGGGGGGCGGTGCCCGGCGGTGCGGTGATCCTGGACGCGTCCGGCTCGAGCCAGCTGGTGTCTGGCTTGCTGCTCGCCGGCGCCCGGTACGACGCCGGCGTGGCCGTTCGCCACCGCGGCCCGCCGGTGCCCAGTGCCGCGCACCTCGCGATGACCGTCGCGATGCTGCGGGCCGCCGGGGCGGTGGTCGACGACGTCGACCCGCAGCGCTGGTGCGTCCAGTCCGGACCGCTGCGCGCGCGGGACTGGGCGGTCGAGCCGGACCTGTCCTCGGCCGCGGCCTTCCTCGCGGCCGCCATGGTGACCGCCGGGCGGGTCCGCGTGCCCGGGTGGCCGGCGGACACCACCCAGCCGGGGGCGGTGCTGCCGGAGCTGCTGAGTCGGATGGGCGCCCGCTGGTCGCTGGCTGCCGACGGCCTGGAGCTCACCGGACCGGCAACCATCAGCGGCATCGACGCTGACCTGCGCGACTGCGGTGAGCTCGCCCCGGTGCTGGCGGCCGTCGCTGCGCTGGCCTCGACTCCCAGTCGATTGCGCGGGATCGCACATCTGCGCCTGCAGGAGACCGACCGGTTGGCCGCGCTGGCGCGCGAGCTCGGCCGGCTCGGTGGCGACGTGCGGGAGACCGCCGACGGACTGGAGATCCGGCCGCGGCCGCTGCACGGCGGACCGGTCGCGACGTACGCCGATCATCGGCTGGCGATGGCGGCGGCGGTGCTCGGGCTGGTGGTCCCCGGCGTGCTGGTGGAGGACGTGGCCACCACGGCGAAGACCGTGCCGGACTTCGTCGACCGGTGGGCAGGACTGCTCGCCGGCCGCTCCGGAGCGGCCGACTGAGCCCGCGTGAGCTCGACGAAGACGACGTCCGGGTCCGTCCCGGGCGCGGCTCGCGGCCGCGTACCCGGATCCGGCCCCAACACCTGGCAGCGGCCGACGGCATGGTCGTCAGCGTGGACCGCGGCCGCTACGGCTGCGTGGTCGACGGAGTCGACGACGGAATGGTCGTGACCGCGATGCGGGCCCGGGAGCTCGGCCGGCGGGCGGTCGTCGTCGGCGACCGGGTCTCGCTGGTGGGCGACGTGACCGCGGCAGCCGGCACGCTGGCCCGGATCGTGCGAGTGGCCACGCGCGCCAGCGTGCTGCGGCGCAGCGCCGACGACATCGACCCGGTCGAGCGGGTCATCGTCGCCAACGCCGACCTGCTCGTGGTGGTGACCGCACTGGCCGATCCACCGCCGCGGTCGCGACTGATCGACCGGTGCCTGGTAGCTGCCTACGACGGCGGCCTGACGCCGCTGCTCTGCCTGACCAAGAGCGACCTCGGTGACGGGGCGGCGCTGACCGCGGCGTACCGGCCGCTCGGAGTGGAGGTGATGACGACCGGCCGAGCGGCTGACGGCAGTCTGGTCGGGCTGGCCCAGCTGCGCCGATGGGTCGACCGCCGGGTCAGCGTCTTCTTCGGCCAGTCCGGTGTCGGCAAGTCCACGCTGGTCAACGCCCTGGTGCCGGACGCCGACCGGGCCACCGGCATGGTCAACGTCGTGACCGGTCGGGGCCGGCACACCTCCTCCTCCGTGGCCGCGCTGCGCCTGCCGGCCGGCGGTTGGGTGGTGGACACCCCAGGCATCCGATCCTTCGGGCTCGGCCACGTCACGCCGGCCCGGGTGCTGGCCGCGTTCCCGGACTTGGCGGCGGCAGCGGACGGGTGCCCGCCCGGCTGTTCGCATGCCCTGGGCGCTCCCCGTTGCGCGCTCGACCGGGAGGTGACCGCCGGTCGGGTGGAGCCGACCCGGCTGGACTCGCTGCGCCGGGTGCTCGCTGCCCGGGACGGTGGTCAGGACTGACGCGATCTGCACCGGCGACCGGCCGACCGATGAGTTCGGGGCCGCCGCGACGTCCAAGGTGGTGACATCGTTGCCGCATCGCCTATGCCCAGGGTTGCTAGGGATTAGGGAGGGAGCCCCTATGCCGAATCGCGAGACCGCCCCCATCGGAGCACCGTGCTGGGTCGGGCTGACGACCGCCGACCTCGAGCGCAGTCGAGCGTTCTACTGCCAACTGTTCGGCTGGACCGCCGAGGAGCCGGTCGCGGAGCTCGGCGGCTACGTCAACTTTGCCAAGGACGGCGTCCGGGTGGCCGGCTGCATGGCAAGCCAGCCTGGCTCGGGCGCGCTCGACGTCTGGTCGGTCTACCTGGCCACCGATGACGCGGAGAAGACCCTCGCCGCCGCCACCGCCCACGGCGGCCAGGTGCACGTCCCGGCTATGGCTGTCGACGACCTCGGCATCATGGCCTTCATTGGCGACCCCGGGGGTGCCGGAATCGGCCTCTGGCAGCCCGGCCTGTTCCCGGGCTTCGGAGTGCTCGGCGAGCCCGGCACTCCAAGCTGGTTCGAGCTGCACACCCGGGACTATGCGGCCGCCGTCGGCTTCTACCGCGACGTCTTCCGCTGGCAGACCAAGGTCGTCAGCGACACCCCGGAGTTCCGCTACACGGTGCTGCGGGAGGGCGAGGCGTGGCTGGCCGGAGTCATGGACGCCACCGGCCTCCTCGCCGCGGGAGTCCCCGCGCACTGGTCGATCTACTTCGGGGTCGACGACACCGACGCCGCGCTAGCCCAGGTCGTCGACTTGGGCGGCTCGGTCCTGCTGCCAGCTGAGGACACGCCATACGGCCGCCTGGCCGCGGCCAGTGACCCGACCGGTACGGCGTTCAAGCTGGTCGCCCCCAACGCGGCCATGCCGGCGAGGACCTCCTCGACCTGAGGCGATCGCCAGCTACATCGCGCCCCTCCGCCCGGAACACCCACCGACCGGCCACGTTGACCGCGAGTCCGCGGCGCTCCGCACCGAGCCAGCGCCCCGGTCGTCGACCGCAGGTCCACCGCTGCAGCTGCGGCCACCTCGGCCGGCGTAACGGCGCCGAGGATGAGCGCGGCCGCCACCCGGAGCCGGTCCGGCTCGGCCCCCAGGCCGAGCAGTTCCACGGCCTGCAGTGGGGTGCGTACGGCGGAGGCAGCGGGCACGGACGCCGATCGTACCGCCAGGTAGCCTGCCGGCCGTGACTGCAGCCGAGTCCTGGGCCGACGACCTGCGATTGGCACTGCGGCTGGCGGATGCCGCCGACGCGATCACCCTCGACCGGTTTCGCGCGCTCGATCTCAAGGTCGAGACCAAGCCAGACCTGACTCCGGTCAGTGACGCCGACCGGGCCGCCGAGCAGGCCGTGCGGTCGCTGCTGGCGGATGCGCGTCCGGGCGACGCCGTCATGGGCGAGGAGTACGGCGACACCGGCACCGGTTCCCGCCGGTGGGTGATCGACCCCATCGACGGGACCAAGAACTTCGTCCGCGGCGTACCGGTCTGGGCGAGTCTGCTGGCGCTGCAGGTCCACGGCGAGGTGGTCGTCGGCGTGGTGTCGGCGCCGGCGCTGAATCGACGTTGGTACGCCGCCCGGGGCTCCGGTGCCTGGGCCGGTCACCTCGGACAGCCGGCGCGCCGGTGCCGGGTATCGACCGTCGGGACGCTGGCCGACGCCGCACTGTCCTACTCCAGCCTGGGCGGTTGGGCGGAGCTCGGCCGGCTGCCCGGCCTGCTGGAGCTGTCCGGCCAGGTCTGGCGGAGCCGGGCGTTCGGCGACTTCTGGTCGCACGTGCTGGTGGCCGAGGGGGCAGTCGACGTCTCCTGCGAGCCCGAGGTGTCGTTGTGGGACGTCGCCCCCCTACAGGTAATCGTGGAGGAGGCCGGCGGCCGGTTCAGCGACCTGGCCGGCAACCGGCGCCCGGACGGCGGCAGCGTGGTGTGCACCAACGGCCGGTTGCACGAGGTGACCTTGCGCCTGCTCAGCAGCGATCAGGCCGGCCGGTAGCTCAGGTCCCGGACTGGTGGCTGATCCGGCGACCGGTGACCTGCGTCGGCCGGATCCGGATCCAGTGCGGCTTGGCCTGGGCGTCGGACCACGGCCGCAACCCGTAGCTCTCCAGCCGGTGCAACTCCGCGTCCTCGAGCACCAGCTCGGCGGTTCCCGACACCACCACGCTCCAGCCCTCGCGCAGTCCCGGCTCGAAGCCGTCGACCTCGAAGCCAACGACGGACGCTGACTCCGCCGCCCGCAGCTTCGTCCCGGCCGCCGTCCGAAAGACGATCGACGCGCCGTCCATGGCGTGGTTGACCGGAAGGATCACCAGCTCTCCGTCGGAGATGAAGGCCACCCGGCCCACCGGGGTCTGGGCCAGCAGCAGAAGGCACTCGTCGTAGGGCAGCACCTCGAGCCCGCTGTGGTCCTGCGCCGACGCCGCCATGGCTGCCTCCTGGAACTCATCTGGACGCTAAGCGCGCCCGAATCGGCTCGGAAGGGACGATGGTCTCACCGTGCCCGCCGGCGCTGCACAAGGTCTCGTCTCGGCTCAGTTCAGCGACGGGTCCGGCGGGTACGTCGCCACGAAGGCGAGCTGCCCGGGCTGGCGCCGCAGCACATCGCGCCAGAGCCGCTCGGGTTGTTCGCTGAAGACGTCCTGCGGACGGGAATCGACCACGAACCACGCCTGCGCCGCGATCTCGGCTTCCAGCTGGCCGGCACCCCAGCCGGCGTAGCCGGCGAAGACCCGAATGCGCTCCACCACCCCGAACGCCGTCGTCGGTTCCTCGGTCAGGTCCAGGACGCCGAGGTGGGGCAGCAACGGCCGCCACCCGCGGCCCGCCTCGGCGGGGGATGATCCGGCGGGGGATGATCCGGCGGGGGATGATCCGGCGGGGGGTGATCCGGCGGAGCTCGATCCGGCGGGGCTTGATCCGGCGAGCCCCGTTCCGGCGGAGCTCGATCCGGCGACCGGTGCGGCCAGGCAGATGGCGGCGCTGGGCGAAATCGGCCCGCCGGTGAATACCACGGGAGGCCTGGCGGCCAGCGGTTCCCAGCCCGCGACAACGTCGGCGACCGGCAGCGCCATCGGTTGGTTGAGCACCAACCCGAGCGCTCCCTCGGCCGTGTGCTCGAGCACCAACACCACCGCCCGAGCGAAGTTGCCGTCGGTGAGGACGGGAGCGGCGACCAGCAGCCGCCCCTGCAACGACGTCTCGACCATGCCCCCAGAATGCCCTGGACAGTCCCCACTGATGCCGCAGTTCGTGGTCCCCGCCGGTATTTCGTGCCGGCACTTGGCGGGGCGCGGGGACGCCGCCTGGGGTGGCCATAAGGTCCACAGGGTGTGGGGCTACGGGGTGCGGGCCGAGGTCTGTTGGGCGCCTCCCTCGCCGATCCACACCGACTTGACGTTGCAGAAGGCGCGGATCCCGTGCGCCGCCAGCTCGCGGCCGTAGCCGGAGCTCTTCACGCCGCCGAACGGCAGCTCGGAGTAAGAGGTCGTCATCCCGTTGACGAACACCGCGCCCGCCTGGACGTCGCGAACGAAGCGCTCCTGCTCGTGCGCGTTGTTAGACCACACGTTCGATCCCAGGCCGAACTCGGTCGCGTTGGCCAACGCGATCGCCTCATCCAGGTCGCGCACCCGGTGCACCTGGGCGACCGGGCCGAAGACCTCCTCGGCGTACATCCGCATCTGCGGCGTCACTCCGGTGACGACCGTTGGCGGGTAATACCAGCCCGGACCGCCCAGCCGCTGGCCGCCGCACAGCACCCGCGCGCCGCGGTCCACGGCGTCGGTGACGAGCTCCTCGACGTCGCGGCGCCCCTGCTCGGTGGCGAGCGGGCCGATGTCGGTCGAGCCCTCCATCGGGTCGCCGACGCGCAGCGCCGCCATCGCCGCCACGAAACGTCGCTCGAAGTCCTCGGCGACGTCGGCGTGGACGATGAAGCGCTTCGCCGCGATGCAGCTCTGACCATTGTTCTGACAGCGCGCCGTCGCCGCCACCTCGGCCGCCCGGTCGAGGTCAGCCGACGGCAGGACGACGAACGGGTCGCTACCGCCCAGCTCGAGGACCGTCGTCTTGATCTGGTCGCCGGCGACCGACGCCACCGCCCGCCCAGCGGGCGTGCTGCCGGTCAGCGTCGCGGCCCGCACCCGGTCGTCGCGCAGGATGCGCTCAACCTGGTTGGAGCCGACCAGCAGGGTCTGGAACACGTCGGGCGGAGAGCCGGCCCGGCGGAACAGGCCCTCGAGATACAGCGCGGTCTGCGGCACGTTGGAGGCGTGCTTGAGCAGGCCGACGTTGCCCGCCATCAGCGCGGGAGCGGCGAACCGCATCACCTGCCACAGCGGGAAGTTCCACGGCATGATCGCGAGTACCGGGCCGAGCGGCTGGTAGCAGGCGTAGGCCCGGCGGGCGCCAACCGCGGCCGGGTCCGCCGGTTCGTCGGCCAGCAACCGCTCGGCGTGCTCGGCAAAGTAGCGGCAGCCGAGGGCGCACTTGCTCACCTCCGCGCCGGCGGCCGTCAGGGTCTTGCCCATCTCGGTCGTCATGAGCCGAGCCACCTCGTCGCGCTCGGCGTCGAGCCGGTCGGCAGCGGCGCGCATCCAGCCGGCGCGCTCGGCGAAGCTGGTTTGGCGGTACGCCGCGAACGCCTCCACGGCGCGGTGCAGCCGATTATCCAGCTCGTTGTCCGACAAGGCGTCGAACGTCTTCAGCGTCTGTCCGGTGGCCGGGTTCACTGTCGCGATCGACATGGCAGCTCCTGGAGTCGAGTCGCTCCTCGACGTTCCCGCAGCCGGCTCGGCTAAAGCCGAGCCCGGGATAGATGTCAGCCGCTAGTTAGCCAGATGTCAGCCGCTCGGCCGAGGTGAGCCGGCGAAGGGTGCACCCGGCCGCCCAGCGGGTAGCACCGGCGACAGACCGGCAGCAAACCGGCAACCGCGCCCTGGTGAACTGGGCCCAGGTGCGGCGCGCCGGAGACGAGAAGGGGGCACGCACATGGCGGTGCAGCGTGAACTGGGTGGACCTTCGCTGCCGCAGGAACGCCGGCTCGTGACCAGCGTGCCTGGACCGAGGTCGCTGCAACTGCAGGCGCGGCGGGACGCCACCGTCGCCCGCGGCGTCCGCGCCACCCTGCCCGTCTTCGTCGACCGCGCCGGCGGCGGAGTGATCGTCGACTTTGACGGCAACTCCTTCATCGACTTCGGGGCCGGCATCGCTGTAGTCAGCGTCGGCAACGCCGCCCCGCACGTCGTCGCCGGAGTGCAAGAGCACGTGGCGCGGTACACGCACACCTGCTTCATGCTCACGCCGTACGAGCCCTACGTCGCGGTCTGCGAGGAGCTCGCCGCGCTCACCCCGGGTACCTTCGCCAAGCGGTCGGCGCTGTTCAACTCTGGGGCCGAAGCCGTCGAGAACGCGGTCAAGATCGCACGTGCGTGCACCGGGCGGCAGGCGGTGATCGCCTTTGATCACGCTTACCATGGCCGTACCAACCTGACCATGGCGCTGACGGCGAAGAACATGCCGTACAAACACTCCTTCGGCCCGTTCGCCGGCGAGATCTACCGGATGCCGATGGCCTATCCGTTCCGCTGGCCCACCGGACCGCAGCGCTGCGGCGAGGAGGCGGCCGCCGAGGTCCTGCGCGCAATCGACGCCCAGGTGGGAGCGAGCAACGTCGCGGCTATCTTGATCGAACCGATCCAGGGGGAGGGCGGGTTCATCGTTCCCGGCGCCGGCTTTCTCCTGCTCCTGGCGGACTGCCGCGAGCACGGCATCGTCTTCATCGCCGACGAGATTCAGACCGGCTTCTGCCGGACCGGGGACTGGTTTGCCTGCGACCACGACGGCGTCGTCCCCGACCTGATTACCACGGCAAAGCGGCAAAGAGCATTGCCGGCGGACTGCCGCTGTCGGCCGTCACCGGCCGTGCGGAGATCATGGATAGCGTGCACGTCGGTGGCCTCGGCGGCACCTACGGTGGAAACCCGGTCGCCTGCGCCGCCGCGCTGGGGGCGATCCGCACGATGCGCGAGCAGGACCTTTCCGCCGCGGCCCAGCGGATCGCCTCGATCATGCTGCCGCGGTTGCACGACCTGCAGGAGCCACATCCGGTCATCGGAGATGTTCGCGGCTGCGGCGCGGCCGGCCGGGAGGGACTGTTGCCCGCCGCAATCGGTCGCGTGTATCCGACCCGCCGTACGCCGGTTGTGGCCCTGTGCGTCTTCCTCGGTTTCTCGCTGCTGCTCGTGTTCGCCTGGGGCGGGCGCACCGACCCGTTGGAGTTCTTCGCGCAGTCCTCGACGCTCGGCACGAT
>JADGOU010000314.1 GCA_017882835.1 Frankiaceae bacterium
ACCTGTCGAGCGGCGTCCGGCCCCCGAACAGGGCCGTGCCGATCCGGACGTGTGTCGCTCCGGCCGCGACCGCCGGCTCCAGGTCGCCGGTCATGCCGGCGGAGATCCAGCCGGCCTGCTGGTGGGTGGCCCGAAGCCGGGACGCGACCGCAGCCAGCCGGTCGAAGGCGGCAGCCGGCTCCACCCCGAGCGGGGCGACCGCCATGACGCCGCGCAGGCGCAGTCCGGGCGCGGTGGCGATGACGTCCCCGAGCGCCGGCACCGACTCCGCGGCGGCCCCGCCTCGGCCGGGGTCGTCGTCAAGGCTGACCTGGATTAGGACATCGAGATTGCGGCCGGCCGCCTGCGCGCCGGTCGACAGCGCGCTGACGAGCTTCGGGCGGTCGAGGGAGTGCACTACCTTGGCGTAGGAGGCGACCGACCGGCACTTGTTCGACTGCAACCGGCCGACGAAGTGCCACGTCAGGTCGAGTGCCGCCAACTCGGCCGCCTTGGCCGCGGCCTCCTGGTCGCGGTTCTCGCCGAAGTCGCGGACGCCGAGCTGGACGAGCAGCGCGATGTCGGCAGCCGGCCAGGTCTTACTGACGGCGATCAAGGTTAGCTCGCTCGGCGCCCGTCCAGCGAGCTGGCAGGCGGCCGCCAGCCGGCGCCGTACGGCCGCGAGCCGGTCGGCCAGGACGTCGAGCCGGGTTGGTTCGGGTGCTGCGCTCACTGGCCGACCAGCCAGGCGTAGCCGGCGAAGCGTCCGGTGGTTGCCTCCCGGCGGACCGAGTAGTAGCGGGCATCCTCGGCGGTGCAGACCGGTGACGTGCCGACGGCATCGACGCCGGCCCCGGCCAGTTGCGCCCGCACGCCGGCGCGGATGTCCAGCGCCGGGGTGCCCTGTCGGGTGCTGGCATGGGCCGCGGGCACGACGGTCGCAACCTGCGCGCGCAGTTCGGGCGGCACCTCGTAGCAGGCCCCGCAGACCGCCGGCCCCAGCCAGGCGCGGATCCCGGGCGCGGAAGCCCCCAACTCCAGCATCCGCTGCACGGTCAGGAGTACGACGCCGGCCCGCAGCCCTTCTCGACCGGCGTGCGCGACGGCGACCACCCGCGCGGCCGGGTCGGCCAGCAGCACTGGGGTGCAGTCGGCGACCAGCACGGCCAGCGCCAGGGCGGGGGTGGCCGTGACCAGGCCATCGACAGCGGCGACCGGCGCAGGCTGTGAGTTGGACACGACGGCGACCTCGCGGCCGTGCGTCTGGTCCATCCACACCACGGCGGCCGGGTCCAGGCCCAGTCGTCGTGCGGCCAGCTCGCGGTTTGCCCGGACGATGGCGGGATCCTCGCCCACGTGGGTGCCCAGGTTCGCCGCGGCGTACGGCGGGCGACTGAGCCCGCCGCGCCGGTCGGTAACGGCGGCGCCGACCCCTGGTCCAAGCTCGACCAGCACGATTGGTTGCCGGACCGGCCGGCTACTTCAGGAAGTCCGGCACGTCGAGGTCGTCGTCGAAGACGAGGGTGCGCCGCGGCGCGGGCGGAACCGGCGTCCCGCCACCAGCGTGGGCCGGATCGGGGGGGTGGCCGCCCCCGGGCGGCTGACCAGGCCCCGACGGGCTGCCATCGCTACCGGTGAGGTCCACGGTGACGGCGGGCTCCGGCGCCGGGAACCGGCTCGGCGACTGTCGCGGGGGCGCCGTGGGCTGCGGCCGCGGCGACGGGGTGAACGACGGACCCGGCCGGGCGGCGGCCGCGGTCTCGGCCACGCCGGGACTGCCGGCGGCGGGGGCCATCCGTCGGTAGGCATCCGGCCGGCGGGAGGTCTTCGGCGTACCGCCGTCGAAGCCGGCAGCGATCACCGTCACCCGCACCTCGTCCCCGAGGGCGTCGTCGATGACGGCGCCAAAGATGATGTTGGCCTCCTGGTGGGCAGCATCGGCGACCAGCTGGGCGGCCTCGTTGATCTCGAACAGGCCGAGGTCGGATCCGCCGGAAATGCTCAGCAGGACGCCGTGCGCGCCGTCGACGGAGGCTTCCAGCAGTGGGCTCGAGATGGCCATCTCCGCCGCCACGGCGGCCCGGTCCTCCCCTCGGGCCGAGCCGATGCCCATCAGCGCGGATCCGGCGCCGGCCATCACCGACTTGACGTCGGCGAAGTCCAGGTTGATCAGGCCGGGCGTGGTGATCAGGTCGGTGATGCCCTGAACACCGGAGAGCAACACCTGGTCCGCCGAGCGGAACGCGTCCAGGATGCTCACCTTGCGATCCGAGATCGACAACAGCCGGTCGTTCGGGATCACGATCAGCGTGTCGCACTCGTCGCGCAGGCCCTCGATCCCGGTCTCCGCCTGCAGCTGGCGGCGGCGGCCCTCGAACCCGAACGGACGGGTGACCACCCCGATGGTCAACGCGCCGATGGAGCGGGCGACGTTGGCGACCACGGGAGCGCCGCCGGTGCCGGTGCCGCCGCCCTCACCCGCGGTGACGAAGACCATGTCGGCACCCTTGAGGACTTCTTCGATCTCCTCGCGGTGCTGCTCGGCCGCCTGCCGGCCGACCTCGGGGTCGGCGCCGGCGCCCAGTCCTCGGGTCAGCTCACGGCCAACATCGAGCTTGACGTCGGCGTCGCTCATCAGCAGCGCTTGGGCATCGGTGTTGATGGCGATGAACTCGACGCCCTTGAGGCCGACTTCGATCATTCGGTTGACGGCATTAACGCCTCCCCCGCCGATGCCGACCACCTTGATCACAGCCAGGTAGTTCTGCGGAGCTGCCACGACGAAATGCCTCTCGCTAGAAGCGT
This sequence comes from Frankiaceae bacterium, assembly GCA_017882835.1. Taxonomy (GTDB): domain Bacteria; phylum Actinomycetota; class Actinomycetes; order JADGOU01; family JADGOU01; genus JADGOU01. Next base: position 2,785 of record JADGOU010000314.1, read on the forward strand.
TGCGGCGCCAGCCTAGGCAGCGGGCAACCGGGCGGACCGGGCGGGGAAGGACACCGGTCTTAGGCGGCGGGGAAGTGCCACCCGAAGCGGGCCGGTGACGGGTGGCGTCCGGTGCTCCGTACGTCTTGCTGGACCCCATCCCTCACCCTCAGGTTGACAGTCATTAGATCTCTACCTGAGGACTAGCATCGGACAGTAGGACCGCTGCTACATCGGGTCAAGGCGACGCGCCGGGCCTGTGCCGCAATAGGATCCCGGACCGGCCGGCCGACTGCGTAGCTCGGACTTGCGGCGCGAGCGATCGGCTGGGCCCTCCGTATCTTCACCCGGCTACGGCATCGCCCTCTCGGCGGGTTGCGGCCCCCCGCCATGCCGTCGGCGAGTGACGCGGGCCGCCGACCCCACTTCACCCGGCTACGCCTCGGCTACACCGATCTCGCACCGCGACCGCCGGAAGCAGCGCCCTGCTGTCGGCTCATATGCGCTGGCCTACCGTCAAGCGGCGAAGAAGTTGGCCAGCACCGGGACGAGCACCCCGGGGGGCACGACGTGCTCCTGACCCGCCAGGACGCCGTGGCGTCCGTTCGGCAGAACCTCCGCGATCTGCTTGCCGACGTCGATCATCCACGCGGGGCTCGCGTCGCAGAGGACGAGTTCGGTGGCCGTCACCCTGCCGATCAGGTCGGTCGGGATCGTACCGCCCTTGTTGACGTCGCCCATGATTTCGAAGTCGTAGGCGAGAGTGGGCGCGACCGCCTCCAGGCCCGCCCACCACGGCTGAGTACACATCTGTGCGACCGCCTCCAGCGGCATCCCTACGGTCGTCATGAACAGCTCGACAGCATCGCCACGGCGACCCTCCACTCGGCCAGCAGGCCCGGCCACCGACCCGGGTCGCCCGGCTGGTGGAGGGCTCAGCGCGACGGCAGCTGGTTCGGAGGTGAGCTTTTTGCGCCCTGCCCTCGGCGGTGGGCGACAGGGTGTGGGCGCCGGGCCGGCAGGTGCTGCGCGTGGCCGACCGGCTCGGCATGTCCAGCGCCGCCAGCTCCTTCTTCGGCACCCCGCCGACGACGATCGCGCCGGCCCGCTCCTCGATCCCCTCGATCTCGCTGTCCCGGCCCGGGGCCAGGTCCCGGATCGAGTGCGTGACCATGATCTGGCCGACGCC
>JADGOU010000315.1 GCA_017882835.1 Frankiaceae bacterium
GTTCTGCCCAAGGCCAACCCCAACCGCGCTCTGCTGGCAGCGTTGGACCGGCTCGGATGAGCGCTTCCGATCGGACAGGGGGGCTCCCCGGGACCGCGTTGTCCCGGGTAGCAGTGTTGAAATCACCATGGCTTGTCGGTCCTGCCATGAGGTGGTCGTGCCCGATCACCACGTCGCCATACACATTGGGCATGATTCCCGCTGCCGCGCCTTGCCTTTCACCGAAGCACTGCTGACCATGGTCGTCATCATCCAAAAGGACTAGCTCTTCACGCTTGTGCGTTCTACGGGCTGGCGGGGGGACCTTCGACCCTGTAACCAGGTCCACTGGCGGTGCACGATCAGAAGAAGCCCTCGTCCCCACTCGGGCGCGACCTAGCGTGGAGGTGCCGGTGAACGCGGTGGTCACGCTCTCCCGCACGGACTTTGACGCTGTCGTCATGGATCTGGACGGAGTCGTCACTGATACCGCATCCCTGCACGAGGCGGCGTGGAAGCGGTTGTTCGATGGATTCCTGGCGACACGTCCGCCCCGGGCGGGGGAGGACCACCAGCCGTTCAGGAACGAGGACTACAGGAGCTTCGTCGATGGCAGGCCTCGCTCCGATGGCGTAGTCGGCTTCCTGACGTCTCGGGGCATCGACGTGCCTCCCGAGAAGGTCCACGCCCTCGCAGCGCAGAAGGACCACGACTTCCAGGACCTCCTCCAGCAGGAGGGCGCCAGGCTCCTCCCTGGCGCAGTGCCCCTGCTGACCTCGCTGCGTCGGGCCGGTTTCCGGACCGCGATCGTGTCCGCGAGCCGCAACTGCAGCGCGGTTCTGGGCCGGGCAGGGATCACCGACCTCTTCGACGCGAGGGTTGACGGTGTTGTCGCCGCTGAGCTCGGCCTGCCGGGCAAGCCGCACCCGGCGGTCTACCACGAGGCCGCACAAAGGCTGGGCACTTCGCCTGCCCGGGCGGTGGTCATCGAGGACGCCATGCCCGGGGTCGAGGCGGGACGTCGAGGCGGCTTCGGCCTGGTCGTGGGGGTGGGCGGTCCCCTATACGGGCCGGAGCTGCTGGCGCACGGCGCGGACGTCGTCGTCCACGACCTTGCCGGTATCGACGTGACGCCGTCGCCCGCGATGGAACGGCCCCGGCCGTGAGCGAGTGGATCCTTACCTACGAGGGGTTCGACCCGGCGAACGAAGGCCTGCGCGAGGTCCTGTGCACGCTCGGCAATGGCTACTTCGCCACCCGCGGAGCGGCACCCGAGTCGCGGGCCGACGGGGTCCACTACCCGGGTACCTACGTCGCCGGCTGCTGGAACCGGCTCAGCGACAAGGTCGACGGACAGACGGTGGACAACGAGAGCATCGTGAATCTGCCCAACTGGCTTCCGGTCACCTTCGCGGTCGACGACGGCGACTGGCTCGACCTCGCACGGGTGGAGGTGCTCACCCAACAGCAGGAGCTCGACCTGAGGCGCGGCGTCCTCACTCGGTGGCTTCGCATCCGTGACGCGCAGGGACGGCTCACGACGCTGACACAGCGGCGATTCGTCCACATGAAGCGGGCGCATCTGGCCGGGCTCGAGACCACGATCACCGCCGAGAACTGGTCGGGCACGCTGCGCATCAGGACGGGTATCGACGGGACCGTGCAGAACGAGGGCGTGGCCCGCTACAGCGCGCTGGCCAGCCGCCACCTCAGGCCGATCGCGCAGGGATCCGCCGGTCCCGACAGCATGGTTCTGACCGTCGAGACGAGCCAGTCCCGGATCAGGATCGCAGTGGGAGCGCGGACGCGAGTCCGGCTTTCCGGAGAGCGATGCGACGTACCGCGGCAGGTGCGGACCCATCCGGGCCTCGTCGAGGAGGAGACCGCGGTGGAAGTCACGGCCGGTCAGGAGGTGACGGTGGAGAAGGTGGTGGCCCTGCACACCGAGCGCGACTGGGCCGTCTCCGAGCCGGCCGAGGCGGTTGTCTCTGCGCTGGAACGGGCGCCCGGTTTCGAGGGGCTGCTCGACGAGCACACGCTGGCCTGGGGGCACCTGTGGGAGCGGTTCCACACCGAGTTGGAGCAAGATCACAAGGCCGGTCCGCAGGCCTCGCTCGCCGTCCGGCTGTACCTCTTTCACCTGCTGCAGACCCTGTCCACCCACACTCTCGAGGCAGATGCCGGCGTGCCGGCCCGGGGGTTGCATGGTGAGGCTTACCGCGGGCACGTGTTCTGGGACGAGCTGTTCGTGCTCCCGGTGTTGACCCTGAGGGCTCCCGGACTCACCCGGGCGCTGCTGAGCTACCGGTTCCGCCGGTTGCCGGCTGCGCGCGCCGCCGCACTGGCCTGCGGTCTCACCGGTGCTCTGTATCCCTGGCAGTCGGGCAGCGACGGGCGCGAGGTCAGCCAGCTGATCCACCTCAACCCCTTGTCCGGCCGGTGGCTGCCGGATGTCAGCCAGCTCCAGCGGCATGCGGGTCTGGCGGTGGCCTTCACCGCGTGGCACTACTTCGAGGCGACCGGTGACGTCGGTTACCTCGAGGAGCAGGGCGCGGAGATGATCCTGGACATTGCCCGCTACTGGGCCGCCCTCGCCACCTACGACCCCGGCCGCGACCGCTTCGTCATACGGGGGGTGATGGGGCCGGACGAGTTCCACACCGGTTACCCGGGGGCGGAGACCGCCGGGGTGGACAACAACGCCTACACGAACGTCATGGCGGTGTGGGTGCTGCGGCGGGCGCTCGACGTGCTCGATGCGCTGCCCCTGCTGCGGCGCGGGGAGCTCGTCGAGAGCCTCGGGCTACTTCCGGGCGAGACAGGGCGCTGGCGGCAGATCACACGCCGGATGTTCGTGCCCTTCCATGATGGCGTCATCAGCCAGTTCGAGGGGTACGACGACCTCAAGGAGCTCGACTGGGAGGACCTCCGCCGGCGGTACGGCAACATCCAGCGCCTCGACCGGATTCTCGAGTCTGAGGGGCGTTCGGTCAATGGGTACCAGGCCTCGAAGCAGCCCGACGTCCTCATGCTGTTCTACCTGCTCTCCGCGGACGCGCTGCGAGACCTGCTCGGCGAGCTCGGCTACACGCTGGAGCCGGAGACTATCCCCAGGACCATCGAGTACTACCTCAGCCGCACCTCACACGGCTCCACGCTCAGCGCACTCGTGCACTCCTGGGTGCTCGCCAGGGCCCACCGCGACCAGTCGCTGGAGTACTTCAAGCTCCTGCTGGAGAGTGACGTCGCCGACGTACAGGGGGGCACTACCGCGGAGGGCATCCACCTGGCCGCGATGGCGGGCAGCGTCGACCTGTTGCAGCGATGCTTCACCGGACTGGAGACGCGCGGCGGCGTGCTGCGGTTCAACCCACAGTGGCCCGAGGAGCTTGGCACCTTCAGCTATCGGCTGCGGTACCGCGGGTACGACATCATGGTCCGGATCAGTAGCACCCTCCTGCGTGTCAGCGCGGAGGCCGGGGATGTCCCCGAGATCCAGGTTGCCTGCGGCGGTCAGTCGCTCCCTCTGCGGCCGGGGGAGTCGATGGAGTTCGAACTGCCGGGATGACCGCGTATCAGCGCAATATTGATGCCCTCCGGGCACGCCGGCCCTAGCTTGACTGGTGGCCCGAGGTCGAAGGAGTCTCGCCACGGCACATGTCCGACAGCACCGAACGCGTCATCTTGGAGCACGCGCATGGCAGAAGGTCAACCACCACATTCGTCCGGGAACACAGACTGGACCTGGCGGCGCGAGACACCGCTGAGTCGCTTCCTGCTCACAGAGAGCGGTAGCGCGGCCCTACTGCTCGCGGCCACCGTCGCGGCCCTGGTCTGGGCGAACGTCGCCAGCGCGTCGTACCACGCCGTGTGGCGCACCGAGCTGTCGATCCACGTCGGTGGTTCGGGTGTGTCGATGGACCTCGTCGGCTGGGTGAACAGCGGCCTGATGACCTTCTTCTTCTTTGTC
>JADGOU010000316.1 GCA_017882835.1 Frankiaceae bacterium
GCGCGGCGCGCACCCGGGTGTCCGCGCGACCTCCGGCCCAGGCCTCGACCGAGCCCCAGCCCGGCCGGAGGTGACCGTGGCTGCCGCCGGCCCTGGCTGCGCCGCCAGGGCGAGCTGGCCTGCGGCGCTGCGCCGGGACTCCTCCACCGGTCTTCGGCTTCGCGTCCGTCCGGCCCGTGGGCCGCATGGACGGGGTTGCCCCAGCTCAGTGCCGGTCGAGATCGACCCAGACCAGCACGGTCGCGGCCGGCGCGGCGGCGAGCACCAGCGAGTGCCCGGCGACGGTCCCTTCCCGCCCGTCGGGCAGCCGCACCCGGGTGCCGCGAGGCGAAAAGGTGTGTCCGGCCAGGCGCGCCAGCGGCTGCTGGTCCGCGGCGTCGAGGAGGACGGTCCGGGCGGTGCTCTCGGCGTCGGGGCGGGGCTTGGGCACGGGGACCGACCCTGCCATGCCCACGGGGGCGGCCGGCCGCGGCCCTAGCTGAGGATATTGACGGCCCGGGCGCCGACGATGGCGATGGTGGCCAGCGAGGCCAGGGACTGCACCAGCATGAGCATCTTCGCGGGCCGGGTCAGCGGCATCGTGTCGGTGGGGCTGAACGCGCTGGCGTTGGTGAACGCCACGTAGAGGTAGTCGGCGAACGTCGGCGCCCAGGGCGCCGTGGTCAGTCCCGGCGTGGCCATCTGCGGGAACAGGAACGCCGGTGCCGGCGAACCCGGGCGGGCCCGGGCGATCGGCCCGCCGCGGTCGATCTCCCAGAACCACAGCGCGAAGACAATGACGTTGGTCAGCCACACCCCGATCGCGGCGTAGATCAGCGTCCGGCCGTCGGCCTTCCCGCCGGTCAGCAGGTAGCGCACCAGCAGCACCAGCGAGGCGGCGTTGGCGGCGTTGATGACCGCGATCAGCGTGATCGACAACCAGCGCAGGTCCCGGGAGCCGCGGTGGTAGCGCCGGGGGTTGGCGATGACCAAGGCGATGAGCAGCGGCGCCGCCAACGCGGGGATCAGGTACCGCGGCCCGGGCACCAGCTTGTCCGGCAGCGCGTACTGGATGACGATCGCGGCCAGGACCGCCAGAGTGGCCGGCCAGCGGGGCTCTCCCCGGCTGGGCCGGGCCGACCACGGCCGGTGCGGGTGGGTGCTGCCCAGCGGGGGCCGCGGCGGCGGCGTACTCGACATGGGTCTCCTCCGTTCGCCGGGACCCCGCGGCCGCGGCGCGGCCACCGGGTCATCGGGCCAGTGTCCGGCCCCGGCGGGCCGCACTCGGGGCTTCCGGATGGTGGGGTGCTCGATCCGGCTACCGGCGGGCGCAGGGGTCCTGGGCGGCGGTGCTCGTCCCCGGCGGGGCACCGGCGGCGGGTGCGGGTCCAGGGGCGCCCGCGCCCGGGACCACTCCATCGGTCCGCATCGCCGCCCAGAGGGCGCCGGCCTGGGCGTCGTCCCAGAGCACGGTGGACCCGACGCCGTCGACGGGGTGGTCGGCGTCGGCCAGCGGCACGGTGACGAACGTGACCTTGGCCGGGTCCAGCCCCTTGAGCCCGGTGGCCAGCTCCCGCAGGTCGACCACCGACAGTCCGCGGTCGGTGGTGACCGACTTGGTGGCGGCGTCGAGGAAGGCCAGCAGCCGGGCCGGGCGCAGCAGCAGTCCGGTGCTGGTGGCCTTGCGCAGGACGGCGGCGATGAACTGCTGCTGGCGTTGGATGCGGCCCAGGTCGCTGCCGTCGCCGAGGGCGTACCGGGCGCGCACGAACGCCAGCGCCTGCTCGCCGTCGACGTGGCTCACCCCGGCCGGCAGGTTCAACCCGCTCATGACGTCGACGGCGGCGCTGGGCAGGCAGACGTCGACCCCGCCGAGCGCGCTGACCATGGACTGGAAGCCGGCGAAGTCCACCTCGACGTAGTGGTCGACCCGGACCCCGGTCAGCGCCTCGACGGTGGCCACCGAGCAGCCGCCGCCGCCCTCGGCGAACGCGGCGTTGAACTTGTCGTGCACCGGGGGATGGACGACGCCGGTGGCGTCCGGGCAGGCCGGGATGGCCACGTAGGAGTCCCGCGGGATGCTGACCAGCAGCGCCCGGCTCCGGTCGGCGGAGAGGTGGGCCAGGATGGCGGTGTCCGAGCGGGCGCCGCCGACGAAGTCCGCGCCGCTGCCCTGGAACTGGCCGTTGACCGCGCCGGCCCGGCTGTCCGACCCCACCAGCAGGACGGTCTCCGCCTTGCCCGCCAACCTGTCCGGCCGGCCGGAGAGGTTGGCGAACACGTTCTTGCGGGTGATGTTGTTGGTGTAGTGGCGCATCAGCAGCCAGCCGCCGCCGCCGGTCACCACCACCGCGGCGGCGGCGATGGCCGCCAGCACCCGCAGCCCGCCGCCGCGCCGCGACGGTAGGGGAGGCGGGGCGCCGCGGTGCCCCGGTCGCGGGCGCGTCACCCTCCGATCGCCGCCCGGCCGGGCACGTGCTGCCGGCCGATGCTGACCAGCAGGCCGACGGCGAGCAGGTCGGCGAACATCGCCGACCCCCCGTAGGAGACGAACGGCAGCGGCAGGCCGGTCACCGGCATGATCCCCAGCGTCATGCCGATGTTGACAAAGGACTGGACGGCCAGCCAGGACACGATCCCGGCGGCCACCGTGCGGCCGAAGGCGTCCGGGGCGCGCTGGGCGATCCGCAGCCCGCGCCAGCACAGCATGCCGATCAGGGCGAGCAGCGTGCCGGCCCCGGCGAACCCGGACTCCTCCGCGGTCACGGTGAACACGAAGTCGGTCTGCTGCTCCGGGATGAACCCGCCGTTGGTCTGGGTGCCTTCCAGGTATCCCCGCCCGAGCAGGCCGCCGGCCCCGATGGCGATCTCGGACTGCCGCATCTGGTAGCTGACGGCGCTCTGGCCGGCGGGTTGGGTGAACGCGGTGAACCGCTGCACCTGGTAGGGCTTGAGCAGGTGCAGCTGGGCGAGCAGGACGGCACCGACCGCGACGGCGGCCAGCAACCCGACCACCCACCGGCCGGGGGCGCCGGCGACCGCGACCGTGGTCAGCGCCAGCACCGCCACCACGAGGGCGATGCCCAGCGCCGGCTCGGCCAGGATCAGCAGCATCGGGACCCCGGCCAGGACCAGCGCGAGCGCGACGTCGCGGCTGCCCGGACCCGGGTCGTGCCGGGACCCGCTGGCCAGCACGGCCGCCATCATCACGACCACCGCGAGCTTGGCGAACGCCGAGGGCTCGAGCTGCACCGGGCCGAGGGCGAACCAGGCCCGGGCGCCGTTGACCACCGTGCCGGCCGGGGAGAGCACGACGAGCAGCGCCGCGCAGACCGCCGCGTAGAGCAGCGGGGCGACGGCGCGCAGCCGGCGGTAGTCGCCGATGAAGACCGGGAAAGCCAGGGCCGCCCCGACCGCGATGTTGACCAGATCCCGGACCAGGTACCCGGCCGGGTTGCGGCCCTGCGCCCGCAACCCGTTGCGGGTGGCCGCGTACACACTCAGCGCCCCGGCCAGGCACAGGGCGGCGGCGGCTGCGATCAGCAGCCAGTCCACGCCGCCGGCCCGCCGGCGCAACCGGACGGGGGTCAATGACCCATAGCGCGCCGCCCGCAGCGCTGTCGGCGACGTCATCGCCACCTCCGACCCGCTCTGAGCGATCAACCAAACAGAGCGAAGGTGATCCCGACGGCGATGAACACCGCCATCACCAGGAGCACACCCAGCAGCTCCCGGGCCGGGAGGCGATCGCGGTCCCGAGCGGGCGGCATGCCGGTCAATCTAGCCGTGGCCGGCGAGGCGGCCCCGGCGGCGGTCCCGACGCGGCGTCCCGGGGAGTAGTCCGGTGGCCCAGCGACGCTGCCCCGCCGGTTGCGCGCGGCGTACGCCCGCCGGGTCGGGTCGACGGCGCAGCCCGCGATGACTGGCGCGCCTCGGCCTCCCCAGCCGGACTTGAGGACAATCG
>JADGOU010000039.1 GCA_017882835.1 Frankiaceae bacterium
CCCGGTCCAGCCGGCGAATTCGACCGGGCGGCAGCGTGTCGGTGGCCACCGCGTCCACCACGACGGCCTGCTCTGCCTGCGACCAGGTAGCCAGCAGCCGGGTGGGCTCACCGTCGCTGTCGATAAGCCGCACCTGCGGCGATACCCGGCCCCGCAGGTGCTCCAGCACGGCGGGACCGACGCCGTCGTCGCCGCGCCAACGGTTACCGATGCCGATGACGCAGATGTTACTCACCGCGTCTTATCCCCTAGCGACCTCACCGGCGTACGCCGAGTCCCGGCGGCCGTCCTCATCCGCGGTCGACCTCGAGGTGCAGGAAGTGCGTGGCACATGAGATGCACGGGTCGTAGTTGCGGATCGCCTGTTCGCAGCGCAGCGTCAACTCGTCGTCGGGCAGGTCGAGGTGCGTTTCGACGAGGCCGCGCAGGTCATCTTCGATGCTGGGTTGGCTCTGGCTGGTCGGGGGGACGATCCGGGCCGACTGGATGATCCCGTCGGCGTCGAGCTCGTAGCGGTGGAACAGGCTGCCGCGCGGCGCCTCGGTGATGCCGTGCCCGACGCCGGCCCGGGGAGGCACCTCGACGTACGGCGGGTCGGGCGGCTGGTAGTCGGCGAGCAGCCGCAGCGCCTCTTCGACGGCGTACACCGTCTCGACGGCGCGCACGATGATGCTGCGGAACGGGTTGCGGCAGGTCTCCCCCAGCCCCGCCTCATCGGCGGCTTGCCGGGCCACCGGGGAGAGCCATTGCCCATTGAGGGTGTACCGCGCCTGCGGTCCCACCAGGTAGCGGCCACGCTCCTTGATCCGGGCGTGCAGCGCGGTGGAGTGCGCGACGTGCTCTTCGCCGATGTGCTCTTCAAACTGCGCCGGCGCGATGTCCAGTCCACCGGTGGAGCGCAACCGGCCCCGCTCGATCGCATAAGTGCCTGGCGAGGACAGGGCGACGTACTCGTGGTCGTGCTCGTAGTCGGGGAAGACGAAGCCGCTGACCAGGCGCACCGTCTCCACCGCCGCCTCCAGTGCCCAGTGCAGCCGCTCGACCACGGGCCGGAACTCCCGACGGGTGGGAGCTCGGTAGAAGCCGCCGAGCCGGATGTTGACCGGGTGGATCGCCCGCCCGCCGATCAGCTCCAGCAGCTCGTTGCCCACCTGCTTGAGCTTCAGCCCGCGCTGCACGAGCTCCGGCGCGTCCTTGGCCAGCGCAACGACGCTGTCGTAGCCGAGGAAGTCCGGCGCGTGCAGCAGGTAGATGTGCAGCGTGTGACTTTCGATCCACTCGGCGCAGTAGAGCAGCCGGCGCAGGTCGGCGATCGCACCTTCGACGGTCACCCCGCAGGCGGCTTCCAGCGCCTGGCAGGAGCTCATCTGGTAAGCCACCGGGCAGATGCCGCAGATCCGCGCGGTGATGTCCGGCGGCTCGGTGTAGCCGCGGCCACGCAGGAACGCCTCGAAGAACCGCGGCGGCTCGTAGATATCCAGCCGGGCTTCGTGCACGACCCCGCCACGGACCCGGACGTGCAGCGCGCCTTCACCCTCGACTCGGGCGAGTTCGCGGACATCGATCTTACGGCTGACTTTGTGCGTCATGGAGCTCAGCCTCCTTCCGGAAGGCCGGCGCGTCGGCGTTGAAGGTGCGGAAGACGCGGGTCACGTCCGCTTCGCTCATCCCGCACTCGCGCAGCGACTCGGCGACCGCGGCGGTGTTGGCGGCGGCGACCGGGCCGAAGCAGCCGTAACAGCCCCGGTGGTACGACGGGCACAGCGCGCCGCAGCCGGCTGCGGTGACCGGACCCAGACAGGGGGTGCCGTGCGCGACGACGACGCAGACGTTGTCGCGCAGCTTGCACTCCGTGCACACCGAGGCGGTGGTACGCGGTGGGCGGCCGCCGTGTAGCAGCGCGGCGAGCAGCTCCAGCAGCTGCACGCGGTTGATCGGGCAACCACGCAGCTCGTGGTCGACCCGGACGTGCTGGGCGATCGGGGTGGACCGGTCCAGCGTCGCGACGTACTCGGGATGGGGGTAGACGATCGAGCGGTACTCGTCGACGTCGGCGACATTGCGCAGCGCCTGCACCCCGCCGGAGGTGGCGCACGCGCCGATCGTGACCAAGGTGCGGGACAGCGCGCGGACCTTCTGGATGCGGTGCGCGTCGTCGCGGGTGGTGATCGACCCTTCCACCAGCGACACGTCGTAGGGCCCGGGCACCCGCTCTCGCGAGGCTTCCAGGAAATGGGCGATCTCGACTTGCCCGGCGACCGCGAGCAGCTCGTCCTCACAGTCCAGCAGCGAGAGCTGACAGCCGTCGCAGGAGGCGAACTTCCACACCGCAAGCTTGGGAAGGGCCATCGCTTCACAGCTCCCGGACGTGTAGCAGCGGGGCCAGCCGGTCGTAGCTGAAGACGGGACCGTCCCGACACACCAGCACCGGTCCGAGCTGGCAGTGGCCGCACAAGCCAACCCCGCACTTCATGTTGCGTTCGGTGGACAACCGGATCCGCTGCGCCGGAACGCCGCGTTGGCTCAGTCCCAGCGCAGTGAACCGCAGCATCACCTCGGGGCCGCAGACGAACGCGACCGCGTTGTCGGGATCGAACGGCGCCTGCGGCAGCAAGGTCGTGACCACACCGACCTGGCCACGCCAGCCCGGTGCCCCTCGGTCCACCGTGATCTCGACGTCGACGTCGAAGAGTCCCTTCCAGCTCCGCAGGTCCTTGCGGAACATCAACTCGTCGGGGTTGCGCACCCCGAGCAGCAGCACAAGGCGGCGGTAGCGCTCGCGCTGGGAAAGCGCCTGCAGCAACGCGGACCGCAGCGGTGCGAGCCCGATGCCCCCGGCGATGAAGACCAAGTCGTGGCCGTACGCCGAGTTCAGGTCCCAGGAGGTGCCGAACGGCCCGCGGACTCCGATCACCGCGCCCGGACGAGCCGCGCACAGCGCTCCGGTGACAGCACCCACGTTGCGCAGGGTGTGCTGCAGTAGCTCCACCCGGCTCGGGTCACCGCTCATCGAGATTGGCACCTCGCCGACCCCGAACGCGTAGAGCATCGCGAACTGCCCGGGAGCGAACGCCGGAATCGGCTCGTCGAGCGGCTCGAGAAGCTGCGTGACGGTGTCTCGGGTTTCCAGCCGGCGGCGCACCACCCGGTAGCGGTGCGGCACCATCGGGTCGGTGCCGGAATCGGCGGAGCCGACCAGATCCGCCGCGGCGCTTTCGGTGACCGCGGTCATCGCGGTCACCGCCGGGGAGGGGTGGGGTCGTAGAGGTTCATCAGACGCAGCCGCACCGCGTGCAGCCGCTGGATGGCAACCCCCGCGACTCGACGGATCAGGTCGTAACCGAACTCCGGACTCGCCTCGCAGCGTTCCCGCACCCCCGCCGCCGCCAGCACGATGGCCTCGGTCGGCGCGACGGTGAGTGCGCTGAAGTGCCAGACGTACGGAGGGAACAGCCACGACCAGCCGAGCACATCTCCGCCGCGGACAGTCTCCAGCACCATGTCCTCCTGGCCGGGTATCGGCATCTCGATGTAGACGAGGCCCTCCTCGAGAAGGAAGAACCGGTCGGCGGTGCGATGCTCGGAGAACAGCCGGGTATCGGCCGGCCAGCGTTGCAGGCGGGCCAGCCCAGCGAGCGCTTGGACGTGCACATCCGGCATTCCGGCCAGGAAGGGGTGCTTCGCCAGCCGGGTGGCGATGCCGGCTACCTCGTCGGTCACAACCCGCCTCCTTCCGGTACGCCGCCGCGCAGGGCGGCGATCTCCGCCGTGATGTCGATGCCGACCGGGCACCAGGTGATGCAGCGGCCGCACCCGACGCAGCCCGCGGTGCCGAACTGTTCCGGCCAGGTGCCCAACTTGTGGGAGATCCAGTGGCGGTATCGGGCCGATGTGGAGGCACGGACGCTGCCAGCGTGCAGGTAGGAGAAGTCGAGGTCGAAGCAGCTATCCCAGTGCCGGCGCCGCTCCGCGACGGTGCCGGTCACGTCGGTCGCGTCGACCACCGTCGTACAGAAGCAGGTGGGACAGACCAGGGTGCAGTTGCCGCAGGACAAACACCGCTGCGCGACCTCGTTCCAGTGCGGGTCCTCGCGATGTGCGGCGAGCAGCTCGGGAAGGCCGTCGGGGTCCAGTCGGCGTCCCATCCGCTGTGCGGCCTCCCCGACGACGGCCCGTGCGGCGTCCAGGTCGTGCGGCGTCGCCGGCCGGGAGGGCAGCCGCGGCAGGACGGCATCGCCCGCCGCGCTGCCCGCTCGGGCGAGGAACAGGTGCTCCTCGCCGGTCACCACCTCGGTCAGCGCCACGTCGTATCCGCCGGCAGCAGCCGGTCCGCAGCCCAGGGAGCTGCAGAAGCAGGTGCCGGCCGGGGTGGCGCAGTCGGCGGCCACGACGAACGACCGGGCGCGCCGCCCGCGGTAGCCGGAGTCGGGATGCGCACTGGTGGCGAGCACCCGGTCCTGCACGGCGATCGCCGCCAGATCACAGCTGCGCACGCCGAATAGCGCGTAGCGCGGCAGCGGGTCCTCGGGGGGATCGACGCTGAACCCGCTCTCGCCACGCCGCGCCCGCCACAGCAGCGAGGCCGGCGGCAGCAGGAACCGCTTCCACGGCTGCGGTCCCACGGCGTGAGCGAAGACGGCCCGGTCGGCGCGGCGGCGCAACCGGTACCGGCCCGCGTCGGCGTCGACGTCCCAGCCCCACGGCAGCTCGTCCGCGGACTCCAGCTCCTCCAGGACGACAGCCTCGCTGCGGACGGTCGGACCGACGAGACGGTAGCCGTCGCCAATGAGAGCGTTGGCGAGGGCGGCCAAACCCGGGGGGCTGAGCACAACGACATCGGCGAGGGCGACATCCGCGAGGGCGACATCCGCGAGGGCGACGTCGGCGAGGGCGGCGGCCCGAGCCGCGGCGCCTTCGGTCGTTGTCGGGGTCCGCGGTCGGCAGGTTTCCGGCGAGGCACTGTCCGCAACCATTCCGCCCTCCCCGGGGTCGGCGTCGGCCTGAGGCTGAAGGACCGGCGCCATGAGCCCAAGGGCCGAAAGTCCCGAAATCGCGGCCGGCGGACACCTCTGGCTCTGGTGACCTACAGTGATCACCCTGAGTCGCCAGACGAGCGCGGGTCTTGGACTGCGGGCAGGTGAGGACACCGTGGCTATCACCGTGGTGCGGGTGTACGACGCGGTGACGTGGCGGTAGGCGCTGGCCGGGATGGTGGCAGGGCGCCTGCCGGTGCATCCCGGTGCCCCGCCTAGTGACGTGCGGTCGTGTGCGTGGTCTCAGCGTCGCGCGGGGACCATAGGCGCCGTGAGCGCGCCCCGCATTGGTCTTGTCCTCGGTAGTGGCGGTCTGGCCGGGACCGCCTTCCACGCCGGTGTCCTCACCGCGCTTGCCCGCGACGTCGGGTGGGACGCCCGAGACGCCGAGGTCGTCGTCGGAACGTCGGCGGGCTCGACATCGGCAGCACTGTTGCGCGCCGGGTTCCCGCCCGGTGACTACGTCAGCCGGATCACCGGGGAGGCGATGTCTGCCGACGGCGAACGACTCATGCGCGATATCGCCCCGGTGTCGGTGTCGCCCCCGCGCCGGAGCGGAGGCTGGCCGGCCCCGGCGTCGACCGCGCTGTTGCGTCGGGCGCTGCTTCGTCCGGGATCGGTGCACCCTGGAGCGCTGCTCGCCGGCGCGCTCCCGCTCGGGGCGACACCGAACGGTGACGTCGCCGCCGCCATCGGGCCGTTGCACGCGCAGGGCTGGCCCGAGCGCTCCCTGTGGGTGTGCGCGGTGCGGATGGACACGGGCGCCCGAGTTGTCTTCGGCCGGGACATCGATGCACCGCCCGCCTCCGTGGCCGAGGCCGTCACCGCCTCCTGCGCGATCCCGGCCTACTTCGCACCGCCGGTCATCGACGGCGTTCGGTACGTCGACGGCGGCGTGCGATCGCTGTGCAACCTGGACCTGATGGCCGGGCTGGGGCTGGACCTGGTGATCGTCAGCGCCCCCATGTCGAGCAGCGCCTGGGTCGAGCCCCGCCGGGATGTCGCCTTGCGGACGTGGGCGCGGGCGCAGCTGGAGCGCGAGGCTCGCCGGGTCCGCGCCAGCGGCACTCCGGTGCTCCTCCTGCATCCGGGGGCAGCGGCCCGGGCCGCGATGGCGGGCGGGGCCATGAACGCGACTTGTCGTCCGGCGATCGCCCGCACGGTCCGGGACCGGGCGCTCAAGGATCTCGGCGCCGAGAACTCCGCCCTGCTGCAAAGGTTGGCCGCCGGATGAGCCGACTCCTGCGGACTGTCGCCCGAATACAGCCGGCGTGGACACCGGTGGTCCAAGACAGCGGCCGGGAGGAGCAGCATGCGAGCGGATGAGGTGGCTGGCCTGGGCAAGTTGGCCGGGGCCGCGCTCAGCGGTGGCACGAAGCGGATCGCGGAGTTCCACACCGGCATCGCCGAACGGGTCTTCTACCAGCTGCAGCGCCGGATGGGGCCGGCCGCGGCGCCGGCGCGCGTGGTACACGATGGGATCGCCGGCGGCACCTATGCGGTGGTGCGAACCAGCCTCGACGCCGGTGCGCGGGCGGCCGGCATGGCCGCGGCCGGACAGGCCCGGGACGACGGCAGCCTGGCCGACCACCCGAACGGGCGGGTGATCCTCGGCGTACTGAACGGCGCGCACGGCGACCTGCTCGACCGCGAGATCTCCGAGCTGTCGCTGCCGATGTCGCTGCGTTTCGGCGGGAGGGACGCCGCCGTCGAGCCTGCAGCGCTGTCGGTCGCCTACCCGGATGCGACCGCGCGGCTCGCGGTATTCCTGCCTGGGTTGGTCGAGACCGAGGACGCTTGGCGCTACCACGCCGCTCGCCACCACGGCGACCCCACCGTGACCTATGGGACTTTGCTGCAGCGCGACCTCGGCTACACCCCGGTCTGGGTGCGGTACAACACCGGGCTGTGCATCTCGGACAACGGTCGGGAGCTCAGTGCCCTGCTCGACCGACTCGTCGCCGCCTGGCCGACGCCGGTGCAGGACGTGGTGCTGATCGGCCACTCGATGGGCGGGCTGGTCGCCCGCAGCGCGCTCGCTCAGGCCGGCGACAGTAGCGCCGCCGGCGACCGGCACTGGCCCGGCCTCGTCCGCGACACCATCACCCTGGGTACGCCGCACTTGGGCGCGCCGCTGGAGCAGGGCGTCAACGCCGCGGTCCACCTGCTCGACAGATTCGGCGAAACCCGCTGGCTCGCCCGGCAGCTGGCCGCCCGCAGCGTTGGAATCAAGGACCTGCGCTACGGCAACGTGGTCGAGGCGGACTGGGTCGGCCGCGACCCCGACGCCTCGGGCAACTACTGCACGGACGTCCCGCTGCACGCCGGCGCCCGCTACTTCGTGGTCGTTGCCGCCCTCGCCGGCAGCCCCGACAGCCCGATGGACGACCTGGTCGGCGACCTGTTGGTCCGGCCCAAGAGCGCCAGCGGTGACACCAGCGACCACCGGCGACTGCCCTTGCCGGCGGAACACATCCACCGACTGTCCGGACTGCACCACCTGGACCTGCTCAACCATCCGCAGGTGTACGCCCAGATGCACAGTTGGCTGGTCAACCGGCCGGAGGGCAACGGGACGGATTCCGCCTTCCCCACGGATCGCCGGGCCGGGAGCGCGGCCGGCCATTAGCGCCGATCTTCGCGCCGTAGGTCCGAGCCCGTCCTGGCGATGACCGGCGGAAGCGGTTGTGCTGGTCCGGGTGGGGTCCGGTGCGAGTCTATGGACAGCTGCCCGGGTTGAACTAGCTGTCTGTCGGCTAGCGCTAGCTAGCCGGACGAGGCCAGCTTGGCCCAGCACCGGGCCGCCGGCTCGGCCCAGTCGGCGTGCAACCGATGGAACAGCGCCGCCGCCCGAAGGCCCACCCAACCCGGCGAGGCTGCCGCGGACAGCAGCTCCGGCGGCAGCCCGGGATCCAGGAACGGGAACCGTCGCCAGGCGTGCACGAGCTCAATCTGGGCCGCGAGCACCTCGGCCGGCGGCTGCGGTTGCACCGACTCGAAGTGCGCGACGAAGCGCTCGTACCGGCCGCGCAGATCCTCGAGGTCCCAGGCTCGGGCGACCAGGTCGCGCACCTCGCCGATGGCGCCGAAGCGGGCAACGAACGACGTGGCCTGGCCCAGCAGGCCGAGCTCGGCGAGCACCCGGCGCGCCTCGGTCTCGCGGTCGGGATCGGGGGACAGCCACGCCCCGCGAGCCAGCATGCCGAAGCCGGCCCAGGCCAATCGGGTCCGCAGCTTGTGTCGAAGCTGGCGCTGGTCTTCCGGCACGGAAACGAACAGCAGCAGCCACTGGTCCGTACCCGTTGCGGCGGGAGTGGCGCCGAAGCCGTAGATGCGCTCTGCTCCCGCGGCCAGCTCGGTGGCGGCCGCCTCGGTCAGCCGCCAGCGGGTCCGTCGCCCCGTCCGCTCGGAAACCAACCAGCCGTCGGCCGCGCTCCGGGCCAGCGCCTGCCGGGCCGCGCTGGCCTCGATGCCCAGTACGCCGAGTACGCCGACCAACGTGCCGGTCCAGACCCACCCACCGGCGGGCAGCAAGAACTCGCCAAGCACGGTGACCAACAGCGAGCGCGCGCTCGGCGCCCCGAGCTCCAGCGGGCGTCGACCGGCCGCCCCGGGACCGCCCGCTGACCCCGTGGTTGCCACCGCTGCCATCGCCGCCGCCTCCCCACTCCGGTCGCTGCTGCTACGGTCCCGGCGCTCGATCAGCACACGGTGTCGACCGCGGGCGGCGGCGCCGGTGCCGCCGCGCACAAGGTCCGGAGGAACGATGCTTGACGGTCTGGCACTGGTGGACGCGCACCTGCACGCCGCCCGGTTGCCGACCTTGAAGGTATCCATGCCGGAGTGGGCGCCCTTTCCCGCCGTACCGATGGACGAGCTCTATTCCGCCGATGGGACGCTGCGGCCGGCGGCGTTCGACGACCACCTGGCCGTCCAGGGCGTCGACGTGGCGCTGCTGCTCGCGGAGTACAGCCCGCGGGTGACCGGCCTGCAGACGGTCGAGGACCTGCTGCCGGTGATCGAGCACAACCCGGCCCGGTTCCGGCTGGTCGGCAATATCAACCCGTACTTCCACCACCCGGTGGACGAGGAGGTGGCCCGGCAGGCGGAGCTGGGCGCGGTGGCGCTCAAGGTGCACCCGGTGCACGGGCGCTTCCCGGCCAACGACCGGGCGATGTACCCGGCGTACGCCGTCTGCCGGGACCTCGGGCTGCCGGTGGTGGTGCACTGCGGGACCAGCACCTTCCCCGGCGCGGTCAACGCCTATGGCGATCCGGCGCTACTGGACGAGGTGCTCACCGACTTCCCGGGCCTGACGATGGTGCTGGCGCACGGCGGCCGAGGCTGGTGGCACGACGCGGCGGCGTTCCTGGCGCTGGCCCGGGACAACGTGTGGATCGAGCTGTCCGGCCTGCCGCCGCGCCGGCTGGTCGACTACTACCGCGGGTTCGACCTGCGGCGGTTGGCGCGCAAGTTCATCTTCGCCTCGGACTGGCCGGGAGTGCCGAGCATCGAGGCCAACGCCCGGGCGGTGGCGGCGCTCGACCTCGGCGAGGCGCTCCCCGCCGTACTGGCCGGGAATGCCGCCCGGGTGTACCGGCTGGAGCTGCCGACGGAGGCCGGTCAGTAGGCTCCCGGCAGTGAGCGATGAAGCGACGCAAGCCCAGCTGTTCGAGCGCTACCTGGGTCCGTTCGCCGCCGGTCTGGGACTGCGGTTGACCGAGGCCACCGGCGACGGCGTCCGGGCGGAGCTGGAGGTGGCGTCGCACCTGCACCAGCCGCATGGCATCGTCAACGGCGGCGTGTACTGCTCGGTGGTCGAGACCATGGCCAGCATCGGGGCGGCCCTGTGGTATGGCGAGCGCGGGCAGACCGTGGGCGTGGCGAACTCCACCAGTTTCCTGCGGGCCGTGCGCGGGGGGACGCTCAGTGTCGAGGCGAGCCCGATCCACCGCGGCCGGACCCAGCAGCTCTGGTTGGTGGTGATCACGGACGAGCGGGACCGTCCGGTGGCCCGAGGCGAGGTCCGGCTGGCGAACATCAACTCGGCGGACGCCCTCGCCCGCGGCTGACCATCAGCCGGCGCCTTCCCCGACTCGGGCGCCCCGCTGCATGGAGCGATCTTGCCTTTCAGGGCGTTCAGGAATGATAGGCGTCGGCGCTATGCCGGACCGCTGTGACCTCCACTACGCGCCGCTCGTCATCGATGAGATAGAGCACTCGGTAGGCGCCCCGTCGAGCGCTGTAGGTGGGCGCGAGCGGGGGCTCGAGCGGCTTGCCTATCCGGCGCGGATTGGCGACGAGCGGTCCAGTGATGAACTCGTACACCGCCGTGGCCACCTTCTCCGGCAGTGTGCGAGTGATGGCCGTCACCGCCGGACCGGAGATCCGCAGGCGGTATGGCGGGTCACGGTTCTCGACGGAGTCTTGGTCGCCGCCGTCAGTCATCAAGCCGAAGCCGGCGGTCGGCCGGCCTCGCGCATGGCCGTGGCGAGCTCTTCGCCGTCGAGGAAGTCATCAGTCGCCAACGCTCGGCGACCGGCGGCGTGGGCCGCGACCAGGTCCGGGTCGGACAGGACGGCGATGGTTTCGCGCAGCGCATCATAGTCATCGGCGCCGAGCAGGACCGCTACCCGGTGACCGTTGCGCGTGATCTCGAACCGCTCGTGTGTGGCTTCCGCTGCATCTACGAGTCGCGAGAGTCGAGCGCGAGCATCCGCCACCGGCAATACGGTCATGTACATAATTCTAGCGCGTCATGGCCCACCATGTGCCCGCCCCGCACCGGCCACCGGCGAGGCGGCGGTCATCCCCACCGTACTGGCATCCTGTGCCGGAGCGCGACGCTGAGTGGCCGGCGCGGCCGGAGCACCCGGTTCCGCCCTGACGAAGGAGCAGCATGGCCGACGCTTCCGAGAGCCTCACGGTGACCGACAACCGCACCGGTCAGACCTACGAGTTGCCGATCGAAGAAGGTGCCATCCGCGCCAGCGCCCTACGCCTGATCAAGCTCAATGACGAGGACCCGGGACTGCTGAGCTACGACCCCGGCTACATCGCGACCGCGAGCTGCCGCAGTGCGATCACCTTCATTGACGGCGAGCGCGGCATCCTGCGCTACCGGGGGTACCCGATCGAGGAGCTGGCCGAGCACAGCAGCTTCCTCGAGGTCGCCTACCTGCTGGTCTCCGGTGAGCTGCCGAACGACCAGGAGCTCGCGCTGTGGGTGGACGAGATCAAGCACCACACGCTCGTGCACGAGAACATCCGCAAGTTCGTCGACGGCTTCCACCACGACGCCCACCCGATGGGGATTCTGATCAGCACGGTCGCCGCCCTGTCGACCTTCTACCCGGACGCCAAGGACATCGACGACGCGGCCAAGCGCCGGTTGCAGATCGTCCGGATGACGGCCAAGAGCGCGACCCTGGCCGCCCTCGCCTTCCGGCACGCGATGGGTTTTCCCTACGTCTACCCGGACAACGACCTGTCGTACACCGGGAACTTCCTCAGCATGATGTTCAAGATGGCCGAGCTCAAGCTCAAGCCCGAGCCGGCGCTCGAACGCGGGCTCGACGTCCTGTTCATGCTGCACGCCGACCACGAGCAGAACTGTTCGACCAGCGCCATGCGCCAGGTCGGCAGCTCGCGTCCGGATCCCTACTCCGCGGCGGCAGCCGCCGTTGCCGCGCTCTACGGCCCGCTGCACGGCGGGGCGAACGAGCAGGTGCTGCGGATGCTAACCGAGATCGCCCGGCCGGAGAACGTCGCCGGCTATGTCGCCCGGGCCAAGGACGGCAAGCGGCGGTTGATGGGCTTCGGGCACCGAGTCTACCGCAGCTACGACCCTCGAGGTCGGGTCGCGCGCCAGGTGGCCGACGACGTGTTCAAAGTCACCGGGATCAATCCGCTGCTGGAGACCGCGCTGGAGCTGGAGCGGGTGGCCCTGTCCGACGACTACTTCCTCTCCCGCCAGCTCTACCCCAACGTCGACTTCTACACCGGGATGATCTATCAGGCGATGGGCTTCCCGGTGGACATGTTCCCGGTGCTGTTCGCCATCGGGCGGATGCCGGGCTGGCTGGCCCAGTGGGAGGAGAACCTGCTGGACGAGGAGCAGAAGATCAACCGGCCACGTCAGCTGTGGGTGGGACACGGCATCCGGCATTACGTGCCGATGGGGCACCGCGCGCCGTACGCCGGCACCCGGCTGGCACTGCAGGCGGCCAGTGCCGCGCCACCCCGTCCAGGGCGCTGACGTGGGCGCCGACCACGGTGCGGTACCGGCCGGGGCGGGCCCAGCGCGGCAGCGGCCTCGCTGTTCGCCGACCGCAGCTTCTCGGCGTGGATGTCGCCGCATAGGCGGCGTCGGCGTCGAAGCCCGGGCAGCCCCCCACCGCAACCCGATCCAGCACCCAGGCGCCGCCGAGCCGGCGGCAGTCGACCACCTCGACGTCGGCACCCGACGCCGCAGCCAGGTCAGGCTCGGCCGTGCCGTGCTCCTCTCACCTCGCTGCGCCGCCCTGCACGACCACCAGTCGAGGTGAACGCGGGGTCTGGCCGTGCAGCTCGGTTCGTCGGTCGGTGGGCGTCACTGCGGCTCATAGGTCGTTGCCGGCGTAGGAGAGGTTGAAGCTCTTGTTGGTCAGGGGGAAGTCCGGGACGATCGTGTCGGTCAGTGCGGCGGGCACCGCGGGCCAGGTCAGGAATGAGGGGTCCACGATCTTCAGCCGAGCCAGGGTGCCGTTTGGGTGCAGCTCGACGCGCTGGGCGATAGTCCCTCTCCACCCTTCAACGAGTCCCACGCCGGAGACGTGGCCACCGGGCAGCCGCTGAGGCGCCTCGCGGTGAGCGGTGCCGGGACGGGCTTCGCGCAGCAGCTGCTCGAGCAGGTCGACGCCGGCCTGCACCTCGCCGGCGCGCACGAGGAAGCGGGCTAGCACGTCGCCATCGCTGCAGGTGACCGCGGCGACCTGCGCGGTTGCTTGGTGGAAGGGGTGGTCTCGGCGTGCGTCGATGTCGACGCCGCTGCCCCGCGCGACGAAGCCGAGCGCGCCGATGTCGCGGACCTGGTCGGCGCCGAGCACCGCGGTGCCGGTGAACCGGTCCCGCACCACACTGTTGGCGAGTGCGAGCTCGACCAGCTCGGCGACGTCGGCCGCGATGCCGGCCAGCTGGCCGTGGGTGGGCAGTTGGGCGACGTGGGCGCCCCCGGGCTTGACGGCGCCGCGCAGCAGCCGGTGCCCGGTTACGTCGGCGTTGAGCCGCAGTAGCTGCTCACGGATCCGCAGCGCGTGCGCGTTGAGGATCCCGTAACCGACGTCGTTGCACAGGGCCCCGAGATCGGCGACGTGGTTGTACAGCCGCTCCAGCTCGAGCAGCACGGCGCGCAGCACCCCGGCGCGCGCCGGCACCGGCCACTCATAGGCGTCCTCGACGGCGAGGCAGAAGGCGAGGGCGTGCCCGACGCTGGTGTCTCCCGAGACCCGCTCGGCCAAGGGGAGCGCGTCGGTGATGGTGCGGCCCTCGGCCAGCTTCTCGATCCCCTTGTGGGTGAACCACAGCCGCGCCTTGAGCTTGAGGATGGTCTCCCCGACCACCGAAAAACGGAAGTGGCCCGGTTCGATCAGCCCGGCGTGGACCGGCCCGACCGGGATCTCGTACACGCCGGGCCCGTGGACCCTCAGGAACGGGTAGGGCTCGTCAGTGGAGCCGAACGGGGGAGGCGGCCCGGCGTCCGAGCGCATCGGGTACCAATTTCGCGGCCAGTGCTGGTGGCGAACCAGCCGGCGCGGCAGCGGGTGGTCCAGCGGCACGATGCCGTACAGGTCCCGCATCTCCCGTTCGAACCGGCCGGCCGGAAACGACAGCGCCGCCAGGCTGGGCACCTGGGGTGTGTCGCGTTCAGTGCGCACCACCAGCTCGACCCGCCTGTCCGGTCCGCCGGCGGTGAACAGGTACACAACCCGGAACGCGTCCGGGTCCTCGTGCGCGGCGACCAGCGCCAGCCGGAACCCGGCGGCGAGCAGGGCACCGGCCTGCGCGGGCAGGTCAGCGGCACTGACCTGCCGCGGCCGCTGACCGGCCGCGGCCACCGGCGCCGGCGGGCGTGGGCGGTCCGCGCTGGTCATGAGGTCCCCGCAATCGCCGCGGCGGCGCTCAGCAGCTGCTCCAGCGGCCAGGCGAGCATCCCGATGACGGCGAGCACGACCAGCCCCGTCACCAGCGGCGCGACCGCGGCCGCCCCGCCCGGCGGCGGGTCCGGCGTTGACTGCCCGGCGGCGCCCCCGACCAGCATGCCGGCGGCGTGCGCGGCAACCGCGACGAACACGACCAACAGCAGCGCCAGCGCCACCGCGACTGCCCAGCCCAGCCCGGCGGTCGCGGCCGCGCGGGCCAGGGCGAGCTCGCTGACGAACAGGCTGAACGGGGGCAGCCCGAGCAGCGCGGCCACCCCGAGCGCGAACGTGCCGGCCAGGAGCGGCCGGCGGGTCAGTAGTCCCCGCACGTCGGCGATCTGCGTGCTGCCTTCGGCGGCCAGGATCTGCCCCGA